>CAMOOZ010000316.1 GCA_946621895.1 uncultured Lachnospiraceae bacterium
TTTCTTTAGCTTTCTTTTCCTCTTCCTCTTTTTCTTTAGCTTTCTTTTCCTCTTCTTCCTTTTGCTTTTGCTTTAACGCCTCAGCTTCCTTCTTCTTAAGCTCCTGTTCTTCCTGTTGGCTGCGCTTCGTTTTCTTTGTCTGCTTCCCGGCTTTCTCCTGCGCCTTTACTTTCCCATCCCGCTCAAGGGCAGCCTTCCTTTCGATCAGCTTCTGCTCCTCCTCAAGCTTCTCCAATTCCTTCTCTCTCCAGGCATCAACCTGCTTTGTATTGACCTTGTTGTCCAGATGCTTGGGCACATAGATCTGCTCTCTTAAATAGATGTCCAGCATATCCTTCGGCTCTTCCGACTTCTTTTCAAAGACCTTGCCGTAATTCCTGAGCATGTTTTCCGTGGCGCCCGCATCCACGATCTCTTCCGCCACAGAGTAGTTCAGCTTTCCCTCCTGATCATAGGAATAACCGTATTCCTTCTCCAGCTCGGCCTTCTTATCCCCCTCCAGCTTCTGAAGATAAACCGCTTCGGCTTCAAACCGGCCCGTACGCTGCGAGGCCTTGTCCATTTCCTCGACAAACTCCTTAAGACTCAAGATTCTTGCCTTGGCTCCGTTCTCCTTGAGAGAATCCCTGCAGATCAGCTCTCCCGCCTTAATCCCGACGATGGTGAGGTAATGACCCGGGATCAGGAGGGAGATCGGTCCCGACCCCTGCTCCATGGCCTGTGCCAGCTTCTGAAAAAACAGCGCGGAAAGCTTATTTCTGGTCTGCATATTCTTCATCGCTTTCCCGATAAAGGCATCGTTATTCGGGATAGAAAAACGCAGGGTCCGGACGGCCGTCTTCGGAAGTCTCTTCATCATCACATCCGCGGCCTGGAACAGATTCCCGGTGCTTCCCCCTTTGGTCTTCATATACTTTTCGATATTATTCAGCTCCACAATGAAGCCTTCCTTTGAGTCCTGATTCCGCTCCTTATTCACCGTCCTCTGGGCATAAGGATTCAGCACCACATTGGCGGGATCACAGAAGGTTTCCTGAGAAACCCTCGGGATATCCTCCTTCAGTTCATGCTGGATATACCAGTTGGTGATCAGGGTTCCAGAGGTGGCCCAGCAGCTGTTGAGATAGTTCTGCTTCTCATTGGGGATCTCTTTTGCGATATCATCGGAAATCTTCTGATCCCGGATCTTTCCGACCTCGGTATTCAGATTCATCTGATTAAGCTGCTTTAAAAGCCTGGCGTTTCTCGCCTCTATGCTTTCGACATCCTTTTCCTTTGCGGCTTCCTTTAAAGCTTTGAGGGCAATCTCCATTTTCCTGCGGCCAAAATGCTCCGCATACTTTCCGGCAGCCAGATCATATTCCATCTTGGCATTCCATTTACGCTCCAGTTCAAGCACCTGTTCATAGGAGGAAATGTCCTCCGGAAGATTGTTTAACAGCCACTTAAGCTGCGCCTCATCCTCCTTCGGGATGCGCCAATCCTTCCTGGACTGATAGATCTTTTTCTTGTTGAATGAGAAATTGATAAGACCGTCCCTGATGCCTCTGAAAAAAAAGAGCCGAAAATCCTGCTCCAGCTTGGAGCCTGCCTTCTTCTCGGGAAATTTTGTCAGTGTATTGATATTTCCCGTCTCCAGGGCTTCCTTCAGAAGGGCCTTCAGGCTTCCCTTTTCAAATTTGGGAATATCCTTGTATTCCTTTCCGTAAAGTGCCTGCTCTTCTTCGGAATACTGTTTTTTTACGACCAGATTGCCGTGTTTTTCCAGCTCCTCCCGGATATACGAAAGCTGCTCCTCCATGTTTTCGTCGGTGATGGTGATCAGCTCATTGACCAGCTGCTCTTCTTCACTGCCACCGGCATTTTTGACCTTTTTTACATTCCGCTCCACAAAGATTCGGCCATTCATCCAGCTTTTTATCTCGTCCTTTGCCTGATCCCAGGTCATATGACCCGCCTTTTCCATCAGCTTTAATTTTTCCACGATATAGGCAGCGATCTGGATGCGGCTGCTCATGGCTTCATCATTGGAGTTGATCCGCTCAATATCATAGGAATCCGTGATCCGGCGGACATAACCCGGCTCTTTTCCGGTCTTTTCCCCGATTTTTTCTTCGGTTTTCCCCTTGCGCTTCTCTTCTGTTTTTTCTTCGGTCTTTTCTTCGGTCTTTTCTTTGGTCTTTTCCTCCGTCTCAAATTCTTCTTCATCATCCGATCCGGAAATGTTATCCGCTTTCATGTGACCGACCTCTTGCGTTCGATCGAAAAGGGAACCCTCCTCCATCCCCCTTGCTCTCTCCTCATCGGCATACAGCTCATCCTGCTCGGCCCTTTCCCTTGCAAGAATCTCCTTATCATGCTTGTAATCCTCAAAGAAATAATCCAGGAATTTTCCGCCGCCCCCGCCTCCCGCGTTATTGTGATAACCCTTCAGCTTCCTGAAAGTCTCGATATAATAGGTCCTCGGACCGTGCAGCCCGGGCAGCTTCAGATGTCTTTGGGGCTGTTTCCCCTGGGCGATCCGGATCTTTCGGATTCCTTCATTCAGCAGATAAAAAGGCATCCCCAGCGCCGCAATGCCGAGCCTGAGCGGATTCTCGATGGTGAAGCGGAAAAATGTGAGTAAGGCGGTCAATACCCCCTCTCCGGTTGACGGATATTCGCCATTGAAGCGAATATCCGAATCCTCCAGGTACTCATTGCTCAAAAGCTTTAGCCCTTTGCTGTCTTCCTTATACAGGAGCTCACTCGCTTTTTCCTCGATTTCCCTGACCTCTGCCAGGCGCTTTGCCCCTCTTCCCCATTTAAAAGCGGAAAAGCGCATGTACCTGTATTTCTTACAGGCTTTAACCAGGCGGGTAAGGTAGATTCTTTCAAACTTGGTATCCTTATAATGAAAGTACAGTCCCATTTGCTCCCGGACGGCTTTCATTCTGTCGCTGTCCTCTTCCTGCACCTTGACAAACTTCTCGTCAAAGGCAATATCCGGGACGATCGCTTCCTGCTTCTTTTTCGTCTGCTTTTCCCCGGTTTTCAGCTTTTCCTGCTTTTTATCCGCAGTCCGCAGCGTCTCTGCGGACAGAATCCGGATGGAGCCTGTTTTTTTTACTTCCTCTGTCACCAGCTCCTGAACCGGGACAGCTTCTTTCTTCTCCTTTTTCCCGGCCAGCTTCTTTCCCGGAAGGGCATGGAATGGCACTTCTTTTTTTTCTGTCTCCTGCTCTTTCGTTTTCTGCTTACCAGCCATTTCCTGGAAATTTCTGGTTTCCAGAACCTCCCAGCCGTTCCAGTCGCTCATCGTGCAATCCCTCCTCTGCGCTTAAGCTCCGCGGTAAACCCCCTCTCCATTTCCTCTCCGGAGGGAAGGATCCCCTCCTCCGGGGCCATAAGGATGCCCTCCAACAGCACACCTGTGCGCTGGACGGGGAAAAGCTCATCCGTGATTTTCCCTGCTTCCTCTGATCCCACATTCATATACGTCAAGGTGCTGCAGTCATATTTGATCAACGCGATGGAAGCGGCATAACCCAGACATTTTTTCAGTTCTTCCTCTTTGCCGTGCACACAGTCCGCATAATCGATATAAAGCTTCCCGGAGGGACGCCGATGGACCAAAAGCAGCCCTGTAGGATTAGTGATCTGGCCCGTGTAGCAGCTCAGATCGGTCTCCAGATAATCAGCCGGAAGCCCGTCCGCAAGAAATCCGTCATAGCCAAACAGAATAAAAGCCTTCCTGAGCAGCATCTGGCGCTCATCCGGACGCAGCGCAGAAAGAGGGGTTGCCGCATCCTCGAACGGCATAATCTCCTTTCTTCCCCTGAGATCGGCCAGCTTCAGCACAAATTCCGGCATAAGCCCCGGCACGAATTCAAAATGCCAGCCGGCAAAAACCTCTCCCCAGGGCTCCTCCTCCGCCGCAAAATCCACGGTAAGGGCCCGTCCGTCCACGGAAAGCATAAAGTTCAGGAGCTCGGCAAGCATGGCGTCCGCAACCCCTCTTTTTCGCCATTCCTCCTCCACATAAAGCCAGTCAAGCCTGAAGATAAGCTCCTTCCCAGGCGGAACCTGCTCCGTGGAAAAGACCAAGGCACCCACGGCGTAAATGTCATTCCCTTCGCAGCGAAGCATGGAAAGTCCGGCTTTTTTCCCGAACCGGATCTCCTCTGCAAGATCCTCCGGGATCAGATCCTCTATGGCCTGCACATTCTCCTTTGTGATCCAGGAAAACAGGGGACCGCAGATCTCCTCAAACTCCCTGCGGGTCTTATCCGCCTCCATCAGCAGCTTTTTTCCATAATCGGAAAGGGGATGAAAACGCATGGCCATATGGGTCAGGAGATCGAGTTTGGCCGTATAGACAGCCTCCAGCGGTTCTCTTTCGTTTCTGTCCCTGTCGAAATCCTGCTTTATGGACGCGACGATCTCATTTAAATCGTTTAAGATCGCCATATCCTCCAGGTGAGTATCCAGAAGCTTCTCGAAGGGGCAGAGCTCACTGATCTCTTTCTCCAGGGCGGCCTGCTCCCTTTCATCAAGCCCCTCCTTCATTACGCGTTTCCATTCGTCCCACTTATTGCTCCGCTGCATAGGGCTTGCCTCCTGTCGTTTGGCTGAGGGAAAAGTCGGTTGTTTCTTCGTTCGCCTACGATAAATGCATTTTCTAAAGGCATTTATGATACCTTCGCGAGTCGAGCGGCCTGGTCTGCCGAACTTAACGCGTCCAGGATCTCCTGAATATCGCCGTTCATTACTTTGTCCAGCTTATATAAAGTGAGACCGATCCGGTGGTCAGTAACCCTTCCCTGGGGAAAGTTGTAGGTTCTGATCTTTTCCGAACGGTCTCCGGTCCCGATCTGGCTTCTTCTGGCCTCTGCCTCGGCGTCATGCGCCTTCTGGCATTCCAGATCATAAAGCTTCGAGCGCAGAAGGGCAAAGGCCTTGTTCTTATTCTGCAGCTGGCTCTTCTCCGTCTGGGAATAGATCACGATCCCCGTGGGTATATGCGTCAGCCGAACCGCGGAATCCGTCGTGTTTACACATTGCCCGCCGTTTCCGGAGGCCCTCATGACATCGATCCGGATGTCCTTTTCGTCGATCTGGACATCCACCTCCTCCGCCTCCGGGATCACGGCCACGGTGATCGTGCTGGTGTGGATCCTTCCGCCGCTTTCTGTTTCCGGGACCCGCTGCACCCGATGCACCCCGCTCTCGTATTTCAGCACGGAGTAGGCGCCCTCGCCAATGACCTGAAAGACCACGCTTTTGATCCCTCCGATGCCGATCTCCTCCATGGAGACGGTCTCCACCTTCCATCTTCTGCTCTCGGCAAATTTGAGATAGAGCCTGTACATTTCTGCGGCAAACAGCGCAGCTTCATCACCGCCGGCGCCGGCGCGGATCTCCACCACCACATTGCGGGAATCATTTGGATCCTTCGGCAAAAGCATGAGCTTCAGCTTTTTGGAAAGCTCCTCCAGATTCTTTTTCCCCTCGGAAAGCTCCTCCTTGAGCATTTCCTTCATTTCGGGATCCGATTCCGCTTCCAGAAGCTCCAGAGAATCTGAGACAGTCTGTTCGTTCTTCTTATACTCCCGCCAGGTCTCCACCAGCGGTAAAAGCTCGCTCTGCTCCTTCATCAGCGCCCGGTAGCGCTCAATATCGGAAGACACTGCCGGATCCCCAAGCGCCGTCAGGATTTCCTCATATTTTTTTTCGATATCAGCAAGATGTTCAAACATATTTCTCCCTTGTCAGCTCAGCCCGGGCTTCACTGCCTTTACCACGCGGTCAAGTCCGGCATAGTCCTTAAGCACCTGAACCCCCACGAATCCGGCCAGCTCCAGAAGCTCTCTCACCTCAGCGGCCTGATCTGCTCCGATCTCCAGAAAAACCTTCCCCTCGGGGCAGAGAAGTCCAAAGGCTTCCGAACAAAGTCTCCTGTAATAGTCGAGTCCGTCTGCGCCGCCATCCAGCGCTCCCCGGGGATCATGCTCCCGCACCTCCGGTTCCAGTGTATCAATGACGCCGGAAGGGATATAGGGCGGATTGGAAAGGATCAGGTCAAAGGGCCCTTCCACGCCCGCGGTAAGATCCGTCAGCAAAAGCGCGGGGGAAAGTCCGAGCGCTGCCGCATTTTTTGCGGCCAGGCTTAAGGCGGCCTCGGAATTGTCCGTTCCCATTCCGGTCACGCCATTGGAATAATGCATGATGCTTAATAGAATGCAGCCGCTTCCGGTGCATACATCCAGGATGCGCATCCCGTCATGCAGCTCCTTTAACGCCTCCTCCACGAGCAGCTCCGTATCCTGCCTGGGGATCAGCACGCCTTCCTCCGTCAGAAAAGACAGCCCCATAAACTCCTGATGACCCAGGATATGCTGCAGCGGGATCCTTTTGCGCCGCTGTTCCAGCAGCGCAAGGTATGCGGCGCGCTCCTCTTCGGTGAGTACCCGCTCCGGCGCGGCATAAAGGTCGGACAGCGCCGTCTGGCAGACCGCCTCCAGCAAAAGCCTCGCGTCCAGCCGCGCATCCGGGACACCAGCCTCCTGAAGGATCGACTGCCCCGTCTGATACAGCGCCGCATAAGTTCCCGGCGCCGATGCTTCATCCGGAGCCTTCACCGCTCCCGGATGCTCTTCCGCGGGCTGACCCGCCGCCTCTTCGCCGTTCAGGCCGACCAGTGATCCTGCAGGCGCCTCCATTTCCTTTTGCACCGGAACAGTCTCCTCCTGCTCCGCAAATTCCTCATCAGGGAAGTTTTCCTTCAGAAAGGCTCTCCAGTCAAACACTGCCTCCACGGCCCTGATCGCCACCTCAGCCATATCCTCCGTGGGCTCTCTGGTGGTCAGCCGCTGCAGAAGCAGTCCCGGCAGGGAGAGGAGCTGCACCAGAAAGAAGTCCGTCTTCCCGGCCAGGCGGATGATCTCATAGGAGATTCCCGCGATCAGCGGGATCAGGGCGATCCGGATCACCAGCCGCCAGATTGGGCTCTCCATCCGGATAAAGAAAAACAGGATGATGCTCACCAGCATGACAAAGAGCAGAAAGCTTGTTCCGCAGCGCTTGTGCTGCCTGGAGGAGCGCATCACATTGGGCACATTCAGGGGATAGCCCTTTTCCACGCAATTGATGCATTTATGCTCCGCGCCGTGATACATATAGACGCGCCTGATATCCTTCATCAGGGAGATCAGCACCACATAGGCCAGAAAGATGGCCAGCCTCAGCGCCCCTTCGATGATCGCCAAAAGAGACTCATTATGCAGATGGGGACGAAGCAGCTCCACCACCAGCCAGGGGAGAAGCATAAAGATCCCGATGGCAAGGACAAAAGAAAAGGCCGTGATGATGCCCATCAGAATATTCTCGGCCCTGTCCCCGAAATGCTTCTGCAAAAACCGTTCAAATACTCCGGGTTTCTCCTCCTCTTCTTCCTCACCGTCCATAAAAAACCCGGCGGAATAGTTAAGGCATCCCGTCCCCAGCACCAGAGAATCCAGAAAGCTGAAGATCCCGCGGATAAAGGGCACCTTTCGGAAGATCCCCTTCGCGACGCCGTCATAGGTCCGCAGATCGACCTCGATCCCACCGTCCGGACGGCGCACGGCCACCGCCACCTTTTCCCTGTTTTTCATCATGATCCCTTCCAGCACGGCCTGTCCGCCGATACCGGAATAGGCTTTTTTTCGTTTTGCCATAAACACCCTCTGAACTGTGCCGCAGATCCGGAGCTGTCCGGATCAGGGCCTCACCCGGCGCCTGCTGCAGCCGGCGTCCATCCTTTTTGCGCCCATGCGGTAAGGAACTGTCAGGAATGATCCTGCCTGTTCAAGCATAGTGGTTAATATGAAAAGCGGGCTGGAGCCACAGACCCCAACCCACTGATCATCAGACGGAATAAGACTAAGCGGTGATCCCGTACTTCTTGTTGAACTTGTCGATACGGCCCCTGGCCTGAGCGGTCTTCTGCTGTCCCGTATAGAACGGATGGCATTTGGAGCAGATTTCCACATGAATATCCTTTTTCGTGGAGCCCGTCGTAAAGGTATTGCCGCAGTTGCAGGTCACTGTCGCCTGAAAATATTCCTGATGGATTCCCTCTTTCATCATTCCCTCCTTCTATCTGAAGTAAACCCTTTGTTTTCCGCAAAACGCCCCGCGGCCTGGTCTCCCGCATGGGAAACAATCTGTCGCAGACCGCACAGCGGTAAGATTCTAGCATATCCACCCTGCCTTGGCAAGTGGGAAAAAATCAGCTTCCCGCTGCCTGCGCGCCCTGCTGCCCGGAAACGGTCCCGGAGTCCTGCGTGTTTTGCTGCCCGGCCGCGCTTTCCGCTGCCTGCGCGTTTTGCTGCCCGGAAACGGTCCCGTTGCCCTGCGCACCCGCAGCGGCGGCATTCCCTGTCTGAGCCGGCTGCGCGGATGCCGCATTGCCGTTCAGCGTCATCTGCGTCTGCGCGCCGGAGGCAGGCGTTGAAGCGCCGCCGGCAGCGCTGTTCCCGGTCACGGAGGCATTCCCCGTGACCGTATCATTGCCGCTTACCGTCCCGCTGGGCTGCACCGTCCCGTCGGAGCAGACTGCCCGAAGGGCGGCCAGCCGGAGATTGGTCTTCCCAAAGGCATCCACAAGCTTTTTCCACTCTGCCATCGTGCCCTTATAGGTCACCTGCTGCAGCGAGGTACAGCCCGCAAAGGCATTCATCCCGATCGTGGTTAAAGTGTCCGGCAGGGTGAGGGTTGTCAGAGAAACACAGTCACGGAAGGCATTTTCCCCGATGACCGTGGTCATCCCCAGTGAAACGATCTCCGTCAGCGCGCTGCAGCTCCGGAAGGTATCATCGCCCACATAAATGGTCTTCGCCGGAAGCTCCGCCTTTTTCAGCGTGGAGAAGCCCATGAAGGTGCCCTCATAGGAAATGATCCCTGTCACGAGCTTCACGCTCTTCACCGTTGTGTTGGATTCGAAAAGCCTGCCTGCCGCGATCACCTTATAGGACACGCCTGCCCTCGTCACCTTGCCCGGCAGCGTCACTGAAGAAGCCGTGCCGTTATAGGTTTCCAGGGAAGCGGTGAAGTCCGAGGAATCCAGGATATAATCATAGGAGCCCTTCGTATAACTGCCGTCCCAGGGATTGATCACACCGTCGGTGCAGGCTACGGAGCCGGCGTCCAGGCTGTCATTCAGATCCCCGAAGCTGATCTTCTCCCAGTTCGTCAGCGTGCTCTGATAGATCACCCCCTCCAGCGCATCGCATTCGTAGAACGCGGCTTCACCGACGGAGGTCACCCCTGACGGGATCGTGACATCAAGGATGGTGTCCTTCCCCATAAACGCCCCCTTTTCGATCGCGTTCACGGTATAGGTTTTGCCGTCCCTTTTCACCGTGGACGGGATCACGGGGGAGGTTCCGGAGCCCGTATAAGCCTTAACAGAGGCCTTCAGGGAGGAACCGGTCAGCGTATAGGTAAAGCCATCCGCGGAATAGCTGCCGGAATACGGCGTATCGTTGATATTACCGTTGGAGCACTCGATCAGGGCCTCCTTGAGCTCCGAATTGCCGGAGCTGATGGAAATATTGCCCCACTCGGACTTTGTGCCGTTGTATTTCACCTTTTCCAGATTTGAACAGCCGGAAAAGGCGGAAGAATTAATGCTCTTCACCGAGGTCGGGATCGTGATCGTCCTCAGATCCGTATTGTTTTTAAAGGCGGAGGAGCCGATCGTTTTCACCGTGTAGCTGTAGCCGTTTTTCGAGATGGATGACGGCACCGTGACGGAAGAGGAAGAACCGTCATAGTCTTCCACCGTCGCATTTCCGGAAGAGTAGAGGTAATAGGTAAAGCTCCCGGAGGAATAACTGCCTGTAGGCCGGCTCGAAGAGGAACTCGAGGAGGAGGAAGTGGTCGAACTGCGGGAGGAGGCAGTGGTCTTTCCCGTGGCCTTCTTCTCCGCATCAGCAGTCGGATAAAGCTTTTCCCCGGCCATCGTCCTGGTCAGATAGTCATACAGCATCGAATTCGCATCGCTGCTGCCATAGGTCTTCACCGCATCGGGATACTTTCCCGCATAGTACACCGGATCAAAGGTGGAACCGTCGATCAGTGTCATTACGCCGGAAGCTGAGGTGGACACGATCAGCGGCGTCATATCATCCGCTTTTTTCTTCGCCGCAGAGGATGACGAGCTGCTTCCTGACGACCTGCCTGATGAAGAACTGCTCCCCGATGAGGAACTGCTCCTTGCGGAACTCCCGGAGGAAGAGCTGCTCCCCGACGCGCTGCCGGAGGAAGATCCGCTCCCTGACGAAGAGGATGCTTCGGCGTCATCCGAAGCGGCATCGAAAGCCTCTGCCGGATCGCTCTCCGGCAGGGAATAATCATACACGGGATCCTCCCAGGCCGGCTCCTCATACAGATCTTCTTCCCAGCCATCCTCGAAGAGTTCCGTGGGATCCTCTTCATATTCCGCCTCCGCCAGCTCCATGGGCTCTTCCACAAAATCCAGCGCCCAGCTGGCATGACTGTCCTTCGCAACCTCCCAGATCCCCTTTTCCCTGGCAAGGGTCACAAGCGTTTCCTTATCCCAGCCCGTCTTTTCGGAAGCCCGATCCAGCAGGCTTTCATCCTCACAGAGCGCAAAGAGCGATTCATTGGAAAGCTCATCCTCGGTGATGGGCTCCAGCGTATAGTCAAGCCCGTCCTCGCCCCAGGAAAGGATCGTAAGCCGTTCTCCGCCGCTCACCTCGACCGCGGCATCTTCCCCGGAGGAAGGAAAGGACACCTCAACCTTTCCGTCCGTCAGTTCAAGCACCCGGTTCCCGTTCTCATCCTCGGTGAAATTGCCCGAAGTCCCGCGGATATTCACGGCCATCGCAGGGGTCCTGATCTGGAAACGCTCCAGCTCCGTCAGCGGCCTTGTGACATCGAAAAACAGAGAGCCCTCATCCAGACCGATCCCCACCGCTGAGCCTGCTTTCACATAATGCACGCGGCTGAGCTCCCGGATGGTCAGCAGCTTGGAATCATCAAGCCCGACCTTTGCCACGGAGCCGGCATCCGTCACCAGCACATCGCCGCTTCGCAGACGCATGTCCTGGAATACCTCCCTGCTCCCGTTTTCCAGATAGACGCTGCCTTCCTTATGCATTACCTTAAGGGAAGTAACGGAAAGCGAAGAAAAATAAAATACGCTGATCAGGCCGATCAGCAGCAGGCCTGCTGCCGATGAGCCGATTATGATCCAGAGCTTTTTCGTTGACATCTGCTCAGAATACCTCCATCATAGTGTATAGTATATTTATACGATAATTTTGTAATAAATAACGGGGGAGTGTCAAGGCTTGGACACATTTTCTTCAAAAATAACAATAGGTATTCTGGCGCATGTGGATGCCGGAAAAACCACCCTCTCCGAGGCGCTGCTGCATCTGACCGGAAAACTCAGAAAGGCAGGACGGGTGGATCACGGAGATGCCTTTCTGGACACCCACTCCCTGGAGAAAAAACGGGGCATCACGATCTTCTCAAAACCAGCGCTTTTTTCCACGCCCCACCGCAGCTTCACCCTGCTGGATACACCCGGGCACGGAGACCTTACGCCGGAAACGGAGCGTGTGCTGGATATCCTGGATTATGCGGTGCTTGTGATCTCCGCGCCGGAAGCCGCCTCCTCCCGCTCCCTTTCCCTCTGGCAGCTGTTAGAGCATTACCGGGTACCCGTGTTTGTCTTTGTAAATAAGATGGATCAGCCCGGGATGGAGGACGGCGAGGTCTTTTCCGCATTGCAAAA
>CAMOOZ010000317.1 GCA_946621895.1 uncultured Lachnospiraceae bacterium
AATAATCCAGGCAAGGTAGATAGGGTGATATTCAATGTTTTCAAAGATGAAGAATATGCCAGCTAAAGCTGGCGGCGCTGAACATGTGCCACCGGCACACAGCACCATGTTTAGCGGGTCCCAAGTCGAAAATCTTTGCGCACGCGCAAATTTTCGACCTTTTGACCCTTGCATCAAATTATTGTATGCGAACGCAGCATTCATTTTGGACATTTATACCGGGCCGACTGTATACCGTAATTGTGCAGATCGCTCAGCCCTTAAACTTCTTCCTCCAGCAGTCAAGCAGCGCGCCCTCCTCGGCGGAAAGGGCGCTTTTTGCAAGCTCCAGAAGCTTTTCCGCAAGCGCTGCGGCAGGCATTCCGTAGATCTCGGCAGCCCAACCCTTTTCCATTAAAGCGTCCTCCGCCCGGTGCACAGTTTCCTCGGATGCCTGATGCACCTGAATGAAATCAAGGCAATAGCGCAGGCCTTCATCGGAATAAAGAAGCCCTTTAAGAAACGCGCAGTAGGCAAGCACCTCCGTAAGGGGCAGGGAATCCGCCACCCGGATCTCCAGATAGTTTTTCAGACGGACATCGGGGAAGGCCATCGAGAGCACATGCCGGATGTCTTCTTTATCAATATCAATGGGCCTGTCCTTGTAGACCTCCTCCGCGGTCTGAAGACCGGTGGAAAAGGTCACATCTCCCTTATGGTAAAGGATCAGCGGCATGCGGCAAAGATAGTCCGCATAGTCGGCGAAGCCGTAATCCGCCCGGAATACGCCGGGGAGCAGGCCGCATCTGGCAGGGTCCGTCCGCCGCCAGATATCCGTCCGTTTCAGATGACCGGAAAAGGGCTTCCCCTCAAAAAACGGGGTATTGTCGGCAAACATCGCGATCACAGGAAGCAGAAAGCTCACGGCCTGCAGCTTTTCCCGAAAATCCTTCTCTGAAGCATAATCGATGGAGATCTGCGTGGAGGCGGTGCCCCGCATCATTTCCCTGCCGCCGTGATGATCGCCGGTATGCGCAAAGTGGGCGTCCATCAGCCGGTAACGCTCCTTTGGGATCAGCGTAAGCTCATCCACCCTTGCTTTCGGCTGGTAGCCGAGAGCCACAAGCGCCGCGCCTCTTTTTTCCAGAATGGGCAGCAGGCGCTCCCGGAAGCCGCGGTAGATTTCGGCGATCTCCGCAATGCTTTCCCGTGGGGCGATGCTGATCTCCAGCTGGGCGGCAGGCTCCAGCGTGATATTAAAATCCGCGGTATCAAAGCCGAGGAGCGTATCCCCTTCCTTTTCCGGGGTATGCGGGTAACACCCGGCAAGCTCTTCCACGATCTCATCGACGCCGCCTGCAAAGGGGAGCGCCATCCCGCTTTCCTTTTCCACCACAAAATGTTCGATCTCGACGCCCAGACGCCGCTCGGCGGAAACACCGCCCGTAAAATGCTCCACGAGGGCTGAGCGCAGCTCCTGTTTTTTCTGTGTCATTTGCATCTCCGTATCATGTGTCCGGAACAGACATCAAATTTGTTGAACAGACAGCAGACTTTTGTTTATAATCATACCCCGCTTTGTTCTTTTGAACAAGCTTTTTGTTGAAACAGGGGGGGATAGTTTGGTACAATCGTTACTGTTCACGGTTGTGCCTTATGCATTGACCGGCGAGTTTTTCCGCATGAAAAAGCCACAGGAGGGATGATCATGCTTTTTCGTTTAAAGCGCTGTTTTTCGTTTTTCTTTCTTGGCGCGCTTGTGCTTCTTTCCGGCTGCGGAAACGGGCCGGCTGCCCTGCCGCAGGCTTCCGAGGAAAAGGAAGAGGTGGTGATCACGGAAGAAAGTGCCGCCCCGCAGGAAGAAGCGGCATCCGAAGAAACGGGTGCGGCTTTGCCTGAGGGAAAGCTCCCCGGCACCAGAGAGGAGCTGCTTGCTTTTCTGAAGGGCGAATGGACGCAGCTTGGCGCCGAAGGAAAAAAGGAGCTCGGCGTCCTGCGGATCGAAGAAAACGGAGGCTGTGTTTATACCAGAAAGGCCGACGGTGCAAGCATCGCCGGGACGCTTTCCTTTGAGCCGATGTTCGGCACAAAGGATGCGCCGGATAATTATGTGCTGACCTTCAGGGATATTCCCGAGGACTTTTATCCTTCCTCCGGCCTCAGCTATCTTCCTGATGCGGAATCAAGCAGGGGCAATTTCTATATCGGGCAGGGGGAGGAAGAGGAGCTGCTGTATTTTACGGAAACGGGCAACGACTATTCCTTTGTGGCCTCAAATATCCTGGGCAGTGAAGATTTCGCGGAAAGGGAATTCGGCGATTGGGCCACGAGATGGCTGTTCAAAAGGCAGACCCCCGGCGCTGAAAAAGACACGATCAAAGAGAATTCCTTTTACGGCTTTGCCTTTATGCGGACGGGAGATAAGGTCCTGATCTCTCCGGCAAAGCCCCATCGCTATGATGCTTACGGAGACTATTCCGACAGGCATTATCAGGGCGCGTATTTTACCATGACGGAGGATGGAATGGCTCCTTATGCGGTGTCTCCCGGTCTGAAAACCGAAATGCTGTTATATGAAAAGGAGTGGAAGAGCGGCACGCCCTTAAGGATGTATGAGATCACCACGGATGCGTCGGGCATGATCACGGCGCTTTCCGAGCTGGACATCGCCGAGTATGGCATTTATGATATGACCCCCATGGATCCGGAATATTCCTATACGGGCAGGTTCTTCACCGTGAATCACGCGGAATACGACATGCGGGAGCTTGTGGCGACGACAGACAGCATTCTCGGTGTTTATGAGGTGGGGGACTATCTGGTGGTGGAATGCCACGCAAATCCCCACGCCTCCTGCTATGAGCTTTATGATCTGAGGGCAGGTGAGTTTACAGGAGAGCTGTTCGGCACGAATCTGACCTGGTGGAAGGAGGATCTTTCCACGGCGGTTTACTCCCTTTACAACGAGGTTTTTGACTACTGGGGGAATGTGATCCACATGGTAAACGAGGGTGAGATCAGCGGCCTGAGCTATGTTTCGGAGAATGAGGTCAGGGTGGACTGCTGGGTCGTTGACGGGGAAGAGGAAAAGGATTTTTCCGAAACGATCGAAAAGGAAAACGGTGATACCGCCGTCTTTGCCTGTCAGGCCTTTCAGGAAAACCCAGTTCCCTCATACTGGCGCGCCTTTCTGAATAAGGGGGAAAAGGACGCGGGACTGTTTATCGCGATCGATCCCCCTGAGAAGCTGCAGCACATGGCAGCAGAGCAAACAGGCTCCCCGGGAGAGCTGGATGTGGTGGTGGCAGTCTCCCTGAAGGACGGGATGGAGCTTTCCCTTTGTTCCGGCAGCATGGAGATCGATCCCCGGGGAGAGATCAAATGGTCAGAGGAGAAGCTGCTGGAGCAGTTTACGCTGAATAAAGGGCAGTCCCTGGCCATTCACACAACGGTTCCCGAGGGGATGCCTTCGCAGTTTATCCGCGGCAAAACGGATGAGGGCGAATATATCTGGGAGATCGGGCAGCTTTCCGGAAGGACGAACATCAGCTGCAGATTTATCGGGAAATGAGGAGGGGAAGGCAATGAATATGATCGTGGCGGTGGATAAAAACTGGGGGATCGGGAATGAAGGAGAGCTTCTGGTCTCCATTCCCGCGGATCACCGTTTTTTCCGCTCCGTGACGCTGGGCAAGGTGGTGGTCTTCGGCAGAAAGACGATGTCCACCTTTCCGGGGGGCAGGGCACTGATGTCCAGAACGAATATTGTGCTGACGACGAAAGCGGATTTTGTTGCACCGGGGGTGAAGGCGGCGCATTCCCTGGAAGAGCTTTTTGAGCTGTTAAAGGAGTATCCCCCGGAGGATATCTTTATCATCGGCGGAGAAAGCGTATATCGGCAGCTGCTGCCCTATTGTGATGTGGTGCATGTGACAAAGATCGACCAGAGCTTTCAGGCGGATGCCTTTTTCCCGAATCTGGATGAGCTTCCCGAGTTTGTGATCACGAAAGACTCCGAGGAGCAGAGCTATTTTGACCTGACCTACACCTTCCTGCAGTATGAAAGGAAGAAGGCTGCGGGAGGAAAGGAAGCATGAGCTTTTTTGCTTCTCTTTTTACCGCCTTTTCCATGTATTCAAGGCTTCCCGTGCCGAGGCTTGAATGGAAAAAGGAGCATCTGCGCTATTCCATCGGGCTTTTCCCGCTTGTGGGTGTGGCGATCGGCCTCGTGGAATATGGTTATCTTTATCTGACAGGGCAATTCTTTCCTGCAGTCACGGGCTTTCCGCGAGCGGCTTTTTTTGCACTGATCTCGATTTTGATCTCCGGCGGGATCCATCTGGACGGCTATCTGGATACCTCGGATGCGCTTTCCTCCTTCGGGGAAAAGGAAAAGCGCCTGCAGATCCTTTCCGATCCGCATATCGGCTCCTTCGCGGTGATCAGGTTATTGACCTATTACCTGATTTTGCTTGGCGCTTACAGTCTGACGGAAGGAAAAGCGGCCTGGAGCATTCTCTGTATGAGCTTTTTTCTTTCCAGAATTCTCTCCGGCTCCGCTTCCGTCTGGTGTCAGTCCGCCACAAAGGAGGGGACGCTCTTTACCTTTACGGACAATGCGCAGAAGCTTTCCGTCCGGCTGATTTTGGGCGTTCAGCTGGCTTTGTGCGCGGGAGTGATGCTTTTTCTCTCGCCGCTTTATGGCGGGGCGGCGCTTGTGCTGAACGCGCTGCTCTTTGCCTGGTGGTGGATGAGGATCCATTCCGCCTTCGGCGGGATCACCGGGGACACGGCGGGCTTTCTTTCCACCTTAAGCGAATGCGCAACGGCGGCTGCCTGCGCGGGCGTATGCCTTTATCAGCAGGCGGCTTTTCCTATGCTGTAGTGAATGAAAAAAACGCCAAAGTGAAGAGAGCTTTGTCGTTTGAATGCCGCGGGGGCGCTGGAAACGAATTATCGTAAAATTATCGCCATTCGGCGGTGCGCCCCTGGGCGGCGAGCAGGGCCGGATTCTCCTCCCCTGCTCAGGCTGTATCAAAGAGGTTTACATCACATGAGAAACGGCTTTACCACCGGAAGCTGCGCCGCGGCCGCCGCAAAGGCTGCCGCCTGGATGCTGTTTTCCGGACAGGAAAAAAATCAGATCAGCATCATGACCCCGAAGGGGCTGGAATACAATGCGCAGATCGAGGAGATCACAAGGGGAGAGCACTGGGTCTCCTGCGCTGTCCGAAAGGACGGCGGGGATGACCCGGATATCACCACGGGTGCGCTCGTCTTCGCGAAGGTGACCGGAGAGGAGAAGGAGTCCGGGGAGGCGGAGATCCTGATCGACGGCGGAGAGGGCGTAGGCAGGGTCACGCGCCCCGGGCTCGATCAGCCCGTGGGGAATGCCGCGATCAATCATGTGCCCAGAGAGATGATCACGAAGGAGGTGAAGGAGACCGCTGAGCTCTTCGACTATCATGGGAGGCTTTCCGTGGTCATCTCGATTCCCGAAGGGAAAAAGCTGGCGCTGCGCACCTTTAACCCGCGCCTTGGGATCGAGGGCGGCATCTCCGTGCTCGGCACCAGCGGCGTCGTGGAGCCGATGAGCGCCCAGGCCCTTCTGGACACGATCCGGGCGGAATTATCCGTGCTTTCCTCGGAGGGAAAAAAGCGCTGTGCGATCTCCCCCGGCAATTATGGCCAGGACTACATGCAGGCCGCCTACGGCTTTGATCTGGACAGCGCCGTCAAATGCTCCAACTTTATCGGGAATACCTTTGAATATCTGGCGGAATTCGGCTTTACGCGGGTGCTTGCCTGCGGACATATCGGCAAATTCATCAAGCTCTACGGCGGGATGTTCAACACGCATTCCCATGAAGGGGACTGCCGGATGGAGCTGATGGCCTCTGCCGCGCTGCGGGCCGGCGCATCAAAGGAAACTGCCCTTTCCGTGCTTGCTCAGATCTCCACCAGCGCCGCGTTAAAGATGCTTAAGGAGGACGGCGTCCTGATTCCCGTGATGGAGGAGGTTTTGCGCGGCGTCATGGACACCTTGAATCGCTGGGCCGCCGATCGCTTCAGCGTGGAGTGCGTGATCTATGAAAACGAGTTCGGCGAGCTGGCAAAAACCCCGGGCGCAGCAGCGCTGATCGCGGAGCTGACGGGGAGGGAGCCTAAGGAACCGTTGATCAATAACGCAGTGGATTCAGCATCGCGAAGCGCCTTATCGCGAAGCGATTGCGATGCGTCAATGAGGAGTGATCTATTTCCGGTCCCTGAGCAGGAAAAGTGCTCCGTGATCAGCTTTACCGGCAAGGGCTTTGCCTTGGGGAAGCGGATCGCGGAAGGACTGACTGACACAAAGGTTTACATAAAATCAAAGGCCTTTACGCCGGAGGAAGGCTGCCTTGTCAGGGAGAGCCTGCAAAGCTGGGCGGAAAGACGGTTTTCCTCCCATACGCCGATGGTGTTCATCGGCGCGCTGGGGATCGCCGTGCGCGCGGTGGCGCCCTTTATCGAAAACAAGCTGAAGGACGCCCCGGTGGTCGTCTGCTCCGAGGACGGAAAATATGTGATCCC
>CAMOOZ010000318.1 GCA_946621895.1 uncultured Lachnospiraceae bacterium
ATACATTTGTCCCGTTTGAGATCATTACGCCTGAACAGCGCGGGGGGACCGCGGACAAAAATGAAGACGACCGTCCGACGATCGAACAGGCAGGCGAGTAGGGTGTGCCCATTCAAGGGTACTGCTGCACACAGGTACATGGTTTCGCCGGGTGAAAACATCGGTCATGCGGTCGTCTCCCGGTGCGGATCAAGCAATGAGGTAAACATGGAAGGAATGGAAAAACCAGATCACGGGGAAACGGAGAACACCGGAAAATATAAAAAAATAGGCGGCAGGGTGATCCGGTCCATGGTGCTTCTGACGATCGCCCTGATCTTGGCCGCCTCCGGCGTGGTGGCGTTTCATTTTGACAGGCAGCTCAAGACGGAATATTCCTCCTTCGCCCATGACTATGCCCGGTCGGTGGCGGAATATATCGACGGCGACCGGGTGCCTCACTATCTGGAGACCGGGCTTAAGGACGATTATTACAAAGAGGTGGAAGGCTTTATCGATATTCTCCTGGAGGAATCGAACCTTCTTTATCTGTATGTCTTTGTGCCCAGGGAGAATGATCTGGTTTACGTCTGGGACGGCAACGCGGGCGACGGCGTCCGGGATGATCTGGGCGTGGTGAGCGGGTATGTGAAGGGGGATAAGGAGCTGATCGAGAGGACCTTCCGCATCGATTATTCCGAACAGCTGATGATCTATCCCGAGGATGGGTTTGCCACGGTGTTTGTGCCTCTCTTCAACAGCAGCGGGACTCCGGTGGCGTTGGTGGGGGCGGATTTCGAGATCGAAGGCATCATGGAGAATTTCCGGAATTTTCAGATCACGGTGTCCGTCAGCATCCTGATCGTGTCCATTATCTTCATGATCCTGTTCTATCTGCAGATGAACCGGGGGATCATCCGGCCCATCGGGCAGCTCAACCGGGCGGCCAGGGAGCTCATCTCCCATCTGGACGAGAAGGACGAGCGCTTTACGGCGGATATCCATACGGGGGATGAGATCGAGGAGCTGGCGCATAATTTTGAAAAGATGGATGAGGGGCTGCGGGAATACATTCAACAGATCGCCGCCGTGACGGCAGAAAGAGAGCGCATCGGCGCGGAGCTTGATCTGGCGAACACGATCCAGTCCGCCATGCTGCCCCGGATCTTTCCGCCCTTTCCGGAGCGGAAGGAGTTTGAAATCTATGCTTCGATGACTCCGGCCAGGGAGGTAGGAGGGGATTTCTATGATTTCTTCCTGATCGACGACGACCATCTTGGCCTGGTCATGGCGGATGCCTCAGGGAAGGGAGTGGGGGCCGCCCTCTTCATGGCGGTCAGTAAGGTGCGCATCAAGGATCAGGCCCTTCTGGGCGGCATGCCCGCTGAGGTGCTGACCTGTGTGAACAACCAGTTCTGCGAGGGCGAGGATGCGGGGATGTTCGTGACGGTCTGGCTGGGGATCTATACGATCTCCACCGGGGAGATCATCTGCGCAAATGCCGGGCATGAGTATCCTGCGCTTTGCCGCAGAGACGAGGGCTTTTTTCTGGTGAAGACGAAGCATGGCCCTCCCGTGGGGATCTATGAGGGCGTTGTCTATGAGAATGAGCATCTGCGCCTGGAGCAGGGGGAGACATTGTTTTTGTACACGGACGGTGTCCCGGAGGCAACGAGGACCGATGGAGAGATGTTCGGAGAGGAGCGGATGGTGGAGCTGCTCCAGGGCTGCCGGGAGGCGGAGCCGGAGGAGCTGCTGCGCCGGGCGAAGGAGGAGGTGGATCGTTTTGTGGGGGGAGCGGAGCCCTTCGACGATCTGACCATGCTGGCCTTCCGCAGGAGATAAAGATGAGGGAAAGAATGAAGAAAAGAAAACAGCTTTTGGGAAACAGGAGATCAGGGACGATACGCTGCGTTGCGGCGCTCCTGGCCGTGATCCTGCTTGCGGCATCCGGCGGAATTTTCGATGGGCTGCAGGCAAGGGCTGCAGGCAGCGAAATCGTAAGCGGAGGCCAGTGGATCCCCGTGGAGGGAGTGCCGAACGCCTGGTTTTATCTGACGCCGGACGGCGTCTATCATTCCAGCTGCTTTTCCGCCGAGGGCTTTTATGTGGAAGCAAACGGCATCTGGGTGCTGTCCAAGAATATCCTGGGCGCGGAGCTGCCGATGAGGAATTCCTGGCTGACCGCTGCAGAGGCGGGAAATTTCGACTGGTTTTTGCCTGCAGCGGTGGCCATCCAGAATACGCTTGCGAAGACGCTCAAAAAATACCGCACCCTTACCGTTTACGGGACGCATATCATGCTCTCGTCGGTGTCGCCGACCACGAACGGAGCCTACATGTCCGACCGGCTGGGGCTTTACAAAAACACCGGGATCAACGGCTATACCATCATGGTGGGAACAGCCCTGATCGGGGACAGAAAGCTCGCCAGCGCCGCGGCGGGCAATGTGGATCTGATCGCCTATTATGACTATGAGGTGCTCCGGTATTTTACGAATGCCATCAGCCGGAACGGAGACCTTCTGGCCGCGGCGATCTATTCCCACTGGATGGATACGAACGAAGGCGGGATCAGGCTTGGGGAATGGGTAAAGATCGGGGATACGATGGTCCGGTATATGCCGGGCGAGGGACAGGGCTTTTATGAGATCAAAGCGGCATTCTGAACAGGCGAAGAAACGCTTCGCAGCGCCCGTAAGAAGGGCTGGCGGGATCCTGCTTGCCTTCTCCCTCGTCCTGGCGGCGCCCGGAGCAGATATCAGGGCATCTGCGGCATCCTCGGAGGATGCGCGGCTAAAGAGCATGGCCGAGCAGGTAAAACAGCTGGATGAGGAATACGGCCCTGAGATCAGGGATGTGGTGGTGGTGATCAGAGCGCCCGAGAGGGTGGCTTCGGAAGGAGAAGGATCATTCCGGAGGGCAGCTTCGGAGAAAGAAGGCACAGCCTGGATGGCAGCCTGGCAGGAAGGCTTGCCGGCCCGGAGCGGAGCGCCTGCGGGGATGCCTGCGGGGAACAGAGCGCTGTTTCACGGCTATCTGCCGATGCCGGGGCAGGGCCAGGCCTCTTCTGACGGCTTTCCCACATCAGACTGGCAGCGCTTCGGAAGCGAGCTGATCGATCTGGGGACATTTACGCTTACTGCCTATGATCCCTGCCTGCTCTGCTGCGGCAAGACGGACGGCATTACCGCTACGGGCACAAAGGGAATGGCGGGACGGACGATCGCGGTCGATCCTTCCGTGATCCCATATGGCTCCCATGTGCTGATCGGGGGGCAGGTGTATATCGCCGAGGATACCGGCAGCGCCATTAAGGGCCAAAAGATCGACGTGTTCATGGATTCCCATGAGATCGCGAAGCAGTTTGGGTTTCGTGAGGCGAATGTCCGGCTGATCCGCTGAAGGGGAGTGCGCGATACCCGCAAACGCAATGAACTGACGAAAG
>CAMOOZ010000319.1 GCA_946621895.1 uncultured Lachnospiraceae bacterium
AGATATTTGGCGAACGCCAACCATGAGGATGAAGCGATGCGGAGCAGCGCGGGAATCCGAATGGTTGGAGCATGGCGGGAGCGAAGCGTAGCCATGCGTAGCTTTTTCCATATGTGGTTTGCGACCAAGTGTCATGAGGCAAAGTATGCAGAAAAAAAGAAGGGCCTCCCGGGAGGTGATGATCGGCGGGGTGAGGATCGGGAATGGCGCGCCCATCGCGATCCAGTCCATGACGAATACGAGGACGGAGGATGCGGCCGCGACGATCGCACAGATTCAGGCGCTGGAAAAAGCCGGCTGTGACATCGTCCGGGCCACGGTGCCGACGATGGAAGCGGCAAAAGCCTTTCGGGAGATCAAAAAGTCGATCCACATCCCGCTGGTGGCGGATATCCATTTCGATTACCGGCTTGCCCTTGCCGCAATGGAAAACGGTGCGGATAAGATCAGGATCAATCCCGGCAACATCGGGTCGGACGAGAAGCTCGGGCCCGTGGTGGAGGAGGCCAGGAAAAGAGGGATCCCGATCCGTGTGGGCGTGAATTCCGGCTCGCTGGAAAAGGATATTCTGGAAAGGGATCACGGCGTGACGGCAGCAGGCCTTTGCGAAAGCGCCCTGCGGGGAGCCGCAAGGATCCGTGAAATGGGTTATGATGATCTGGTATTGAGCATTAAGGCCTCAAATATGCCGATGTGCATTGATGCCTGCCTGCTGGCGGCGGAAAAATGCGACTATCCGCTGCATATCGGGATCACCGAGGCGGGGACCGTTTATGCCGGCACGATCCGTTCGGCGGCGGGTCTCGGCACATTGCTTTATCTCGGGATCGGCGATACCCTCCGGATCTCGCTGACGGGGGATCCGGTAAAGGAGGTGGAGGCCGCTAAGATCCTTTTGAGAAGCTTCGGCCTGATCAGCGAAGGAGCGCAGATCATTTCCTGCCCTACCTGCGGCAGGACGAAGATCGATCTGCCCTTTTTGGCGGAGGAGGCGGAAAAAATGGCGGCAGGGATCAGGACGCCGTTAAAGATCGCCGTCATGGGCTGCGCGGTCAATGGCCCCGGGGAAGCCGCTGAGGCTGATCTGGGCATTGCCGGCGGGGATGGAGAGGGACTTTTGTTTAAAAAAGGCGAGATCCTCCGCAAGGTTCCGGAGGCGGAGCTGCTGGCTGCCCTGAGGCAGGAGCTGGAGGCATATCGATGAGCCGTGCGCTGCTGGAGGTTTTTCCCTCCCTGGCGGATCAGCTGAGCGGAGAGGAGGCGGGGATCGCTGCCTCCTTAAGCGTGGACCGTGTCAGTATGCCGAAGGGCGGCGACACAATGCGGATCTATGTCCGCGGGGGTTTTCTCGTGGCGCCCCGCATTTTCCGTTCAATGGAAAGAAAGCTTCGCCATGGCTTTTCCGGCGATCCGGGCCTTCGGGTGCGGTTTTATGAGCGTTTTACCGGTTCCTTCGGGCTGGAGGAGGCCTGCGGGGAATACTGGAGCGGCCTGCTGGAGGAGATCAGCACATATCACCTGGTGATGGGCAGGATCCTGGAGGAAGCGGAAAGGACCTTTCCGAATGAGGATGAGCTTCTGCTCACGCTCCCCGACACCGTGTTTGCAAGGGAATATGCCGGAGAGCTTACCCGGATCCTGCAGAAGGTCTTCCACGAACGGCTGGGCCTTCAGGCAAGGATCAGCCTTGCCTTTGCGGAAAGGAAGAAGGAGAATGCCGTTCCCGGGGCGGAGCTTATCGCGCTGCCGGATTATTCCCTGGAAAACGAAACACTTGCCGGAAAAGAAACGGAGGCGCTGCCGGAAGCGCAGGAGGAACCCATCGTGGAAAAGAAGCCGGAAAAGCGGCCTGCGCCCGCAAAGAAGCGCTGGAACAGGGCTCCCGCCGCGGAGGGCCTTTTATACGGCAGGGATATCAGCGGGGAGCTGATCGCGCTGGAGGAGATCGTCGGCGAGCTTCCCCAGGCGCTTGTCCGGGGAAGGATCACGCGGCTGGAGAGCAGGGCGATCCGCGAGGACTGCCTGATGATCCTTGCCGATATCACGGACGGCACCGATTCCATTTCCTTTAAGCTTTTTTTGGAGCCGGAAAAGGCAGAGACGGTTTTAAGTGAGCTGAAGCCCGGCAAATGCGTCCTGCTGAAGGGCTCGCCGATGGTGGACCGCTTTGACGGCGAGCTGGCCATGGGGCATATCCGGGGGATCAAGGTGATCCCGGATTTCTTTGCCGTGCGGACCGATGAGAGCGCGGAAAAGCGCATCGAGCTGCACTGCCATACCAAGATGAGTGAAATGGACGCCGTCTCCGAGGTGTCGGATATCATCCGCCAGGCGTATTCCTTTGGCCATCCGGCCATCGCGATCACGGACCACGGCGTGGCACAGGCCTTCCCGGAAGCGCATAAGACCTGGCAGGAGCTTTACGCGAAGGCGGTAAAGGATGCAAAGGAGGGAGGCAAGGAGCCTCCCGTTCCCGGGAATTTTTTCAAGGTGATCTACGGGGTGGAGGCCTATCTGGTGGATGATACCCCCCTGCCCGCCGGGGGAGAAGGGGAATACGCGCTGGAGGACGCCTCCTATGTGGTCTTCGATCTGGAGACCACCGGCTTTTCCGCCGAGCGGGACAGGATCATCGAGATCGGCGCCGTCAGGATAAGGGACGGCAGGATCATCGATCGTTTTTCCGAATTTGTAAACCCGCAAAGACCCGTTCCCTTAAGGATCACGGAGCTCACCTCGATCACGAATGAAATGGTGCGGGAGGCGAAGACCATCGCTCAGGTGCTGCCGGCATTTCTCGGGTTTATCGGAGAGAGCGTGCTGGTGGCGCATAATGCGGCGTTTGACACGGCTTTTCTGAAGGCTGCCTGTAAAAGGAACGGTTTCGATTACGGTTATGCTTTTCTGGACACGCTCCAGCTGTCCCGCATGCTCTTTCCCGACCATGTGAAGCATACGCTGGATGCCTCCGCGAAGCTCTTCGGCGTGGCCCTCGGCCATCATCACAGGGCAGTGGACGATGCGGAGTGCACCGCGGAGATCTTTCTGAAGGCGCTGCCGCTGCTGAAGGAAAGGGGGATCACGACGCCTGCGCAGCTGAATGATGCCTTCGCGATGTCCCCGCTGCAGATCTCGAGGCTCCATGCAAACCACGCGATCCTTCTGGCGAAAAACGATATCGGCAGGATCAATCTTTACCGGCTGGGCAGCGAATCCCCCTTAAACTATCTGGGCCAGGGCAAGCCGAAGCTGCCGAAAAGCCTGCTGATGAAATACAGGGAGGGGCTGATCCTCGGGAGCGCCTGTGAGGCCGGTGAGCTGTTCCGTGCGCTGGCGGAGGGAAGAAGCGATGAGGAGGTCTTACGGATCGCGGATTTTTATGATTATCTGGAGATCCAGCCCATCGGCAATAACCGCTTTATGATCGACTCGCCCAAATTTCCGGAGATCCGCTCCGAAGAGGATCTGCAGGAGCTGAACAGGCAGATCACGGCACTGGGGGAAAGGCTGCATAAGCCGGTCTGCGCCACCTGCGATGTGCACTTTTTAAATCCGGAGGACGAGGTCTACCGCAGGATACTGATGTGCGGAAACGGCTATGCGGACGGGGACAGCCAGCCGCCGCTTTTTCTGCGCACCACCGCGGAAATGCTCCGGGAATTTGAATATCTGGGCGGCAGAAAGGCAAGGGAGGTGGTGATCGATAATCCCCGCAGGATCGCGGCTGCCTGTGAGGCCATCGCGCCCGTCCGGCCGGATAAGTGCGTGCCCGTGATCAGGGACTCGGATAAGACCTTAAGAAAGCTCTGCTATGAGAAGGCAAGGCAGATCTACGGGGATGATCTCCCGAAGGTGGTGGAGGAGCGCCTGGAGAAGGAGCTTACCTCGATCATTTCCAACGGTTATTCCGTGATGTATATCATTGCGCAGAAGCTGGTCTGGAAATCCATGGAGGATGGCTATCTGGTGGGCTCAAGAGGCTCCGTGGGAAGCTCGCTGGTGGCTTTTATGGCAGGGATCACCGAGGTGAACTCCCTTGCCCCCCATTACTACTGTTCATCATGCCACTATTCCGATTTCGACAGCGAGGAGGTCAGGGCCTTTGCAGGGATGGCGGGAGCGGATATGCCGGACAGGTGCTGCCCGGTATGCGGAAAGCCCTTAAAAAAGGACGGCTTCGATATTCCCTTTGAGACCTTTCTCGGCTTTAAGGGGGATAAGGAGCCGGATATCGATCTGAACTTTTCCAGTGAATACCAGTCGAAAGCCCATAAATACACGGAAGTCATTTTCGGAAAGGGCCAGACCTTCCGGGCCGGGACGATCACCACGCTGGCGGACAAGACGGCCTATGGCTTTGTGAAAAAGTATTTTGAGGAAAGGGGTGTTCCGAAGAGGACCTGCGAGATCAATCGCCTGACGCTGGGCTGCACCGGGGTCAGAAAAAGCACCGGACAGCACCCCGGGGGGATCGTGGTGCTGCCAAAGGGGGAGAATATCTATTCCTTTACCCCGATCCAGCATCCGCCGAAGGATGAGGACGGAGAGACGATCACCACACACTTTGACTACCATAAGATAGAGCACAATCTGTTAAAGCTGGATATTCTGGGCCACGATGACCCGACGATGGTCAGGCGCCTTTATGACCTGACGGGTCTCGATCCCATGACGATCCCCTTTGACGATGAAAAGGTGATGAGCCTTTTCCAGTCCCCTGAAGCGCTGGGGATCACCTCGGAGGATCTGGACGGCTGGGTCACGGGGACGCTCGGCGTTCCGGAATTCGGCACGGAATTCGTGATGCAGATGCTCGTGGACACAAAGCCGAAGTTCATTTCCGACCTGATCCGGATCTCGGGCCTTGGCCATGGAACCGATGTCTGGCTGGGGAATGCCCAGACGCTGATCCAGGAGGGCACGGCCACGATCTCGGAATGCGTCTGCTGCCGTGACGATATCATGATCTATCTGATCGGGAAGGGAATGGATCCCGCCTTAAGCTTTACGATCATGGAAAGCGTGAGAAAGGGAAAGGGCGTAAAGCCGGAGTGGGAGAAGGCGATGAAGGAGGCGGGCGTTCCCGACTGGTATATCGGCTCCTGCAAAAAGATCAAGTATATGTTCCCGAAGGCGCACGCGGCGGCTTATGTGACGATGGCCTGGCGGATCGGGTATTACAAGATCTATTATCCCAGAGAGTACTATGCCGCTTATTTCAGCATCCGGGCTTCAGCCTTCTCCTATGAGACGATGTGCAGGGGAAAGGACATCCTGCTGCGGGAATATGAGCGGTTAAAGCATATGGAGGATGCGGGCAAGAAGGAGCAGGATGAGTTAAAGGATATGCGCAGTGTGCTGGAGATGTATGCCAGAGGCATTGAATTTGCGCCCATCGATCTTTATACCGCCCATGCGGGTGATTTCCGGGTGCTGGAGGACGGCCGGATCATGCCTGCCCTGACCAGTATTGCGGGGCTGGGAGAGAAAGCGGCCGAGCTGATCGTGGAGGGTGCAAAGGGAGGCCCCTTCCTTTCCTGGGAGGATTTCAAGGCGCGCTGTAAGACCGGGGACAAGACAGCGGAGCAGCTGAGGGACCTGGGATTTTTGCAGGGGCTTTCCATGACAAATCAGATCAGTATCTTTGATCTGGGAATGAGGTGAAAATGGGCAGCTATGAGATCCTTTGCCGGGACGGGCTGGCAAAGCGGGCGCGGTTTATCACCGTTCACGGCACGGCGGAAACCCCTGTTTTCATGAATGTGGCCACGGCCGCGGCGATCAAGGGCGGCGTGGGCAC
This sequence comes from uncultured Lachnospiraceae bacterium, assembly GCA_946621895.1. The sequence continues at coordinate 5,801 of CAMOOZ010000319.1, forward strand.
AGAGGATCTGGAGGAGATCGGCTGCCAGATCGCGCTCTCCAACACCTATCATCTGCATGTGCGCCCCGGGGAGGAGACGGTGGAGGCGCTGGGCGGGCTGAAGGGCTTTATGCATTGGGACAGGCCCCCGCCTACGGATTCCGGCTGCCTTCACGCGTCTTCCCTGGCGGGGCTGCGACAG
>CAMOOZ010000320.1 GCA_946621895.1 uncultured Lachnospiraceae bacterium
CCGGGCGGGGGCAGCCGGGGCAAAGGGCGGCGCGGGCGCGGGCGGAGCCGGTGGCACAGGCGGCGATGGAAGCGGCCGGGGCGGCGCAGCTGGCGGAAGTGATTCCGCGAGCCCCGATGGAAAGCTGGGGAATGCCTCCATGGCGTTAGCCAGACAGCTTCTGGATGAAATGCTGGCCTCGGGAAGCACCTTTATCTACAGGCAGTACATGGGCGATCCTTCCCACCCGTATGTCTCCCTCTGGACACTGGATCTTTGCAGAAGGGAATCCGGCTTCCGCATCGCCACGCAGGCTGGAGAGGAGGCGATGGTGGAAACGAACGGGAGCAGAAGCTATGTTTTCCGGGTCGGGGAGAGAGAGGCCATTTCCGGCACAGGGAAAAAGACGGTGCTGCGGTTTAAGCCTGTTTCCCAGAATGACCGGTATACTTCTTCCAGAACAGGCAAGGAAAGTACCTACCGTTATGCGTATATTAGCATAGAGGATGCTGAAGCGCTGTTAAACAACAGCTGTGTATATGTCCCCGATACGGAATACGCGGTGCTTGCACCGCCGAGGATGGATGGAAAGCTGAGAAGCTTTCTGAAGGCCCTGCAGGAGGGGCAGGCTGAATTTCGCAGATAAGGGAGCTTAAGTCAATGGCTGATTATCCGATCATCGCAGATGTGAGTGCATTCATTGTGAGGACGCTTCGGCAGAAGATGTGCCCGGAGCCCATTCCCTCACCGAATAATATAGAGGTGTCCTCTCCCGCGTCCCAGGATGTGGACTATATCCTCGGGCTTTATCTTTACGATATCAGAGAGGAGAACGATGTGACAAGGCCGCTGACCATGCCAAGGGGCAAGGTCAAGCTGGTGGTGCCGCCAAAGCCGTATAGTCTTTACTATATGGTTTTCATCAACGGGGGTTCCCAGATGGGCTTAAAGGCCCCCGATATACAAAAGATCATCGGAAGAGTGGCGCAGATCATCAATGATAATTCGTCAGTCTATCCGAATGAGCTGCAGTCCTGGCTGGAAGTGCAGGAGCCTCCGATAGTGCTGTCTCAGGCAAAGATAAGCCTGGAGGAGAAGGTGCGGGTGTGGAGCGCGATCAATAAGCCCTATCAGATCAGCCTCTTTTATAAGGCGGCGCCCGTATTCATGTCCAGCGAGCTGGTTGTTTCCCCGCCCAGGGTGCAAACAGCGGATTTTGGACTGTATGTATCAGGGGAGGAAATGTCGTGAGCGGTTCCTTCATCCATGTAAGCCTCGATGTTGTGGTGCGTCTTTTGGACACCACCACGGGGCGCGTCCCGACAGCGAATCTGATCCGCTTTTACCGCGGAAAGGAGGAGTTACGCGCAATGTACAAGGGGGACGGCTGCTTTGCCTTTATCAACCTCGGCAGGGAAGATTTTCTCATGCGCATCGAGGCGGAGGGCTATGAAGCAGAAGAGTTCCCGGTCTCCTTTGCGGAGAAGGAGTACGGAGCGGTTTCGCTGGATATATTCCTGATGCCTTTAGAGAATGAGAGACGGGGCGGCAGGGTGATCTCGTTTACGGGAAAGCTCCCCAGGCTGTCATCCATCGAAGCGGTGAGCTTATCGATGCCGGTGTGCTCAATCAGCGAGTTTAATGAAAAAGATAATATCATGACGCTGTTTTTGCCAAGCCGGAGGATCGTGATGGAAAGCGTGCACTACGCGGTGGTGAATGAAACGGAAAACACCTATGAGCGATTCGAGGTGGAAAACGTGGTAAGCGCCGTGTCGGTGCGGGTGAAAAAGCCCCTGGAGCATGAGTTTCCGATGAATGCGCCCGTGTCGAGGATCATCTTCGGCAGGGTGGACGCAAAGGGAAATTTTCTCTTGCGCGTCCGGGACAGCGGAAAGGAGCTGCATTATCTGATCCGCTATGTCGCGAATGACACGGAGCTGTTTCAGGAGGTGGATTTCCACGCGCTGGAGGAGGTGGAATTAAAAAAGCCTCCCAGAAAAACCGCGAAGCGCGCACAGCAGACCGAGCCGCAGGCAGATGGAGAGACGCCGCAGGAAGCATAGGCATGCATCAGCGATGAGCTGATGGGAAAGGAGGGCTGTACATGGGTCAGGCAGCGGTCACGGGAGCAACATTAACCTGCCCTTTTGCGCTGGTTCCGGTCCCGGTACCGTTAAGTGTGACGAGCAATCAGCAGGTGCTGATGGGAGGAGTTCCCGCCGGCACCATCGGGGATGGCGGAGCGATGGTGAATATCCCAAGCTTCGGGATGTGCACGACGCTGACCAATCCCCAGGTGGCAGCAGCCACAGCCGCCGCGCTGGGCGTTCTGACGCCGCAGCCCTGTATTCCGCAGACAGCGGCCTGGCTTCCTGCCCAGCATAAGGTGGTGGTGGGCGGAAAGCCCTGCCTCACGGGCGATTGCTCCATTATGTGCGCCTACGGCGGAAAGATTTCGATTCTGATGCCGGGACAGGCAAAAGTGTTGGTCGGGTAAGCGAAAAGCGCATGCCCGAAGGTTAATCCGGAATAGGAGGAAAACAAAAGTATGGCTGAATACTTATCACCCGGTGTATACGTGGAAGAATATGACAATTCTCCCCGGAGCATCGAGGGGGTAGGGACAAGCACGGCGGGCTTTATCGGTTTTGCGGAAAAAGGCCCCGTGGAAGGAGCGCCCTCCCTCGTTACGAATATCAAGAGCTTTACCAGGCAGTTCGGCGGATTTCTCTCCGAATATACCCATGGTGAATACAGATTTCTGGCACACAGCGTGGAGCAGTTCTTCGCCAATGGCGGGACCCGCTGCTTCGTGACCCGTGTGGTGCCCGCGGATGCGAAGATCGCCGCCTTAAAGAGCGGCATCGTTTCCATCGAAGCGAAGAACCCCGGCAAGTGGGGCAACCGCATCCAGATCTCCTTTTACACAGTGACGAAGCGCAAGCTTCAGCTGATCGCCGCCTCCGGCCCGAAGACCTATGTGGCCAAGAGCGTGGACGGCTTCAGAGAGGGAGACATCGTCCAGTTTGAGGATGGCTTCAACCGCATCGAGACGATCTATGACGAAACGATCACCTTTGCCGAGGAGTTCGCGGATGATCCGGTGGACAGCTCCGTGATCCCCAGCAAGGTCGTCTATCTGGTGAGTTTTGATGCGCTGGTCCGCTTTAACGACGAAGTGGAAAGCTATGCCGAGCTGAGCTTAAATCGCACCGCGTCCAATTATATTGAGGCCAGGATGGCGAAGAGCGAGCTGGTGAAGCTCACCGTGGCCAAGGATCCCGAGATCGCGAATCCCGTGGCACAGATCCTTGGGGATGAGCAGGAAAGCGGAATGCTGACCCTTGAGGGCGGCACCGACGGATCCATGAGCAAGGTCAACGCCGGCACCTTTATCGGCGTGGACGACGGCCCCGGCAAGCGCACCGGCATCCAGTCCTTCCTGGAGAACAATGTGGTCAGCATGATCGGCATCCCGGGCGTGACGATCCCCGAGGTGGTGGTTTCTTTGGTGGCCCACTGCGAGAATACGAAGAGCCGCTTTGCCGTGCTGGATATGCCGGAGGATACCTATAAGACGGATGACCTGATCCGTTATCGCAGCATGGTGGATTCCACCTACTGCGCGATGTATCATCCCTGGATCCAGGTCTTTGACCGTGCGGCAAACAAGACCGGCTTTATTCCGCCTTCAGGAGCCGTCATGGGGATCTACTCCAGGACGGATATCGCCAGAGGCGTGCACAAGGCTCCCGCCAATGAGGTGGTCTTCTGCACCGGCCTTGAGGTGAACTATACGAAGAACGAGCAGGATATCCTGAACCCCGAAGGGATCAACCTGATCCGCGCGCTGCCCGGCCAGGGCATCCGGGTCTGGGGCGCAAGGACCGCCAGCTCCAATTCCGCCTTCAAGTATGTGAACGTCAGACGCCTCTTCATCTTTGTGGAGGAGAGCATCAAGGCAAACACGAACTGGGTCGTTTTCGAGCCCAATGATGTGACGCTCTGGAACAGGGTGAGGCTGACGATCAGCTCCTTCTTAAACAGCCTCTGGAACCAGGGCATGCTGGCAGGCGGTTCACCGGCGGAGGCCTATTTTGTGGATATCGGGACCACCACGATGACGCAGGATGACATCATGAATGGCCGGCTGATCTGCAATATCGGTATCGCTCCGTCCAGACCTGCTGAGTTCGTGATCTTCCGCGTGACGCAGCACACCTCTGAAGCAGGCGGAGAAGGCGGCGGCGAAGAGGGCTGATGAGAGAGGAGCAATAATCTATGGCACAATATCCTTTTCAAAATGAAGACAGGGGTCTTGAATACCCCATGACTAAAATGAACTTCGTCGTCAGCGTCACGGATCTGACGGATGCGACGGCGGCGTTCTCCCAGGTGACAGGCTTGGATGCATCGGTGGATGTGATCGAATTCCGCCAGGGCAATGCAAACACCCTTTCTCCCGTGAAGATCCCGGGACTGGTGAAGCATGGCAATGTGACCCTGCGCTTTGGCTATACGGCGGACAACGGCTTCAAGAAGTGGCTGATCGACTGCGTCTCCTCGCAGCGCGGCAGGCTTCCGAGGCATAATCTCTCCATCGAGCTGGTGGATATCAGAGATACCGCGGTCACGCAGATCCAGACGCAGGTGGGCGCAGGTGCGGGCTCCAAGGTATGGGTGCTGACCAATGCCTGGGTGGCGAAGTACACCGCCCCCGAGCTGGATGCGAAGACCAGTGATGTCGCCATTGAATCGGTGGAGATCGCCTACGAGGAGCTGACGATACCGAACTAGAAAGGAGCTTGATCAATGGCAGCAACACCAAAGGATCCGTATCAGAATACGAACAGGGGTCTGGAATATCCCGTGACCAAGATGAATTTCCTCGTGGCCATCGGGACCGGGGAAGATATGGGGACGGCGGCGTTTTCCCAGGTGACCGGCATTGATGCCTCAGTGGATATGATCGAATTCCGCCAGGGCAATTCAAACAGCCTGGCGCCCGTGAAGATTCCGGGGTTAGTGAAGCATGGGAATGTCACGCTCCGCTTTGGCTATACGCATGGCAATACCTTTAAGAAGTGGGTGCTGGACTGCGTGTCCGAGCAGAGAGGAAAGGTGCCGAGAAAGGATGTCACCATCGAGCTGATCGACATTCGGAACGGCGCTCCCAATGGAGAAAAGCCGGTAGCCTTTTCACAGAGCGATTCAACGGCGATCCGCTGGGTGCTCTCCAATGCCTGGGTGGTAAAGTACAATGGCGTGGAGCTGGATGCAAAGACCAGCGATGTGGCCATGGAATCCGTGGAGATCGCCTATGAGGAGCTGACCATTCCGAACACCAGCGAACCTGCCGGCGGCGGAGCCGGTGGCGGAACCGGTGGTGGCGGCGGAGCCGGCGGCGGCACCTGATAAAACGTTTGTCCGTACATAAGAAGTAATGAATGTATCCCTGCCGGCTTTCGCCGGATGGTAAAAGCCGGCAGGGAATATGAAAAAGCAGTCAGCCAGGCGGACGCAAATGCCATGTTCATATGAGCATTTGCGGACATTTGGCGAACGCCAGTCATAAGGATGAAGCGACGCGCAGCGGCGCGGGGATCCGAATGGTGCTATGTGCCGGGGGCACATGTCCAGCACCACCAGCTTTAGCTGGTGCGGATCGCAGCAAGTCAATCGGAGTATCTGTTATGGAAACGATTTATGATTTTACTCTCCCCAAGGGTTATGTGGATAAGGATGGGGAAGTACACCGAAATGGAAAAATGCGCCTGGCCACGGCCGGCGATGAGATATCTGCAACAAAGGATCCGCGCGTTCTTTCAAACCCTTCCTACCTGACCATCGTGATCTTAAGCAAGGTGATCACGGAGATCGAAGGGGTCATGGCCATCACGCCGACTCTGGTGGAGCGGCTTTTCACCGCGGATCTGGCGTTTCTGCAGGATATGTACCAGAAGATCAATGATATCGAGCCCCCCAAGGTCCAGGCGGTCTGCCCGGACTGCGGCAAGAGCTTTGAGGTTCCGCTAAATTTTACATTAGAGGGATAACGTTCTATCCGGAAGAACAGTTGTATAAGGAGATGGCGTTTATTTCCTACTATTTCCACTGGAGCGAGGATGATGTGATGAAGATCGAGCATGCCAGGCGCAGGAAATGGTGCAGGGAAATATCCTCCATCAATGAATCCTTAAATCCCTCGGAGGGCGGAAAGGAAAAGAGCATCGTGGATATGATCCCCACGAGAGATGTGCTGAATCAATTCAGATAAAGAGGATATGCGCTATGGCATCAGGCATGCGTGACGGAGACGGCACCGGTAATATATTTGTCCGCAACTACGGGATGAATCCCGCCGTCGGCTTTAACTTTATGCTCCGCGTGGAGGGCGTGATGGACCTGCCCTGCAAGCGGGTGACGGGCTTTCAGAAGGCAAATGAATTTGAATATATCCAGGAGGGCGGCTTAAACGATTATGTCCACATGCGCAGAAAGCCCATCTCCCAGCCGCATAAGCTCCAGGTGGAGCGCTATGTGGGCGTGGATTTTCTGGATCCCCTGGCGCTTGGAACGGAGCTTATTCTGCCGATGTTTCTGGCGGTGGGGCGCTATCTGGTCTATGAGAAATTCGATCCGGTGAGGATGTATGTGTTCACCGGCTGCGTGGTCACGGATAAAAACTACGGCGATCTGGATGCGGAGCGAAGCAATCTTGTATTGGAGACGACCACCATCGCCTATCGGGAAATGTTCTGCATCCAGAATCCCGTGAACATGGATCTGTAAGGGATGCTTTCCTTAAGACCACCGATCAGGCTGCAGACAGACCACCTTTTCACGAGGATGGGCGAGGCCTTCAGCCAGCGGATCACGGCGAATTATCAGGTCATGGGCGCGAAGCTGACGCCCGAGGCCTTCCTCCATATCGCGGCCACTCCCCCCGAGATCTACATGGCGGAGGGGAATGTGATCAACCTGGTGGAGCAGAATAATCTGGTGGAAAACCGGGGCAACTGGATCAGCATTTTCAACAATCTCTTAAACCGGGTGCTGATTTCCAATGATACGCCATTAACCTATCAGGATAATGTGTATATCACGGGGCTGCTCAGCCAGCTGGGGGTCAAGGACTCCCATACCTTCATGAGCGAGGTGCACAAGCTGATGAAGGAGAGCAAGAATATGCACGAGCTTCTGACCCTTTACCGCTCCCATTCCGATGAGCTGAGGGAAATGGTAAGCCGGTTTCAAAGCGAGGTTCAGACGGAAAGGGAGGCCCGCGGGGAGCAGGAGAAGGCCCAGGTGCTTCATCTGCACAACGAGATCTACAACCGCCTGCAGACGGGGGAGATCTACAATGTGATGAAGGCCTCGATGACGCAGTACGGCGCGCCCACGGCGATCTCCAAGGAGGAGTATTATATCTCCGAGCAGACCAGGCTTGCGGAGAACCTGGAGCTGCAGCAGTATCAGAATTATGTGCGCTCCGAGGTGAGGCCCCTGATCTACCGGCATGAGAATATCTATGAGGGGGACCGGATCCTGAAGGTGGACCTGAATGAGGAAAATGTGACCAACCGGGTTTCCTCCGCCGTCCTGCTGAATCTGATCGACAATCTTTATCAGCGCCATCTGGAGCGGGCCGGGGACCTTTCCAACAGATGGCTCATTAACCAGAGCGCCTTTTACGGCTCGGCGGACAAGACCTTCCGCAGGATCGAAAATCATACGGATTATATCCAGTATCTGCAGGAGCAGGGGGATGTCAATCAGGAGATCAGCAATTCCTACCGGAAAGAGATCAGCCTGGTGCAGCAGCTTCTGCAGGAGGGAAGCCGCTACATCAGCAGCGGCAATGCAGAGACCTTTATCTCCGGGACCACGCATATTACGGAGGGACCGGAATACCGCACCGAGATAAATGCCGCGCCCATGGCGCATCTGCAGATTGAAAACAATATAGCAAACGAGTATGCCGAGGAGC
>CAMOOZ010000321.1 GCA_946621895.1 uncultured Lachnospiraceae bacterium
GCCCAGTCCGATCCCATCCCCTTTTATCAGGCAATGGATCTGTTTGTTTTTCCATCGCATTATGAAGGACTGCCGGGAAGTGTCATTGAGGCACAGGTCTCCGGCCTGCCCTGCCTGATCTCCTCCGCCATTGCAGGGGAAGTCGATGCCACTCCGCTGGTCACCAGGATGGCGCTCTCGGAAGGGGCCGATGCCTGGGCGGCCAGGATCCTGAAGTGGGTATCTGAATGGGGCGGCGTGATCGACAGGGAGGATCATGTGGAGGAGATCCGGAAGGCCGGTCTGGACTGCAGGGAGCAGGCTAGGCTTTTATCAGATTTTTACCGGGGAATAGCGCTGTGAAAAAGCTTTATACCAATTCCATCCTAGGGATCCCCGTAGCGGTGACGCGCATGGAGGAGGCAGTGAGCTATATCCTGGAGCATCTGGAGGAGCTCCGGGGGCAGTATATCTGCCTGACCAATGTGCACGCCACGATGACAGCCTGCCAGGATCCCGAATATCTGAAGGCCCAGAATGAGGCCGCGATCTGCCTGCCGGACGGCTCTCCCCTGGCCTATATCCTGAGACGCCGGCATTTTGCCGAAGCGGAGCGTGTGGCGGGGCCTGATCTGATGCCTGCCCTCTGGAAGGCTTCAGAAGGGAAGGACATTTCTCATTTTTTCTACGGCTCCTCTGAGGAGACCCTGTCCGCGTTAAAGGCCAATCTGGAAAGGGATTATCCGGGACTCTCTCTGTCCGGCTTTATTTCCCCGCCCTTCAGGGAGCTGACAGAGGAAGAGGACCGGGAAATGACGGAAAGGATCGTAAGCGCCCATCCGGACATCCTCTGGGTGGGACTCGGCGCCCCCAAGCAGGAGCTCTGGATGAACCGGCACAAGGGCAGGATCCCTTCCGTGATGCTGGGCGTCGGAGCCGGCTTTGATTTCCACGCGGGCACCTTAAAGCGGGCGCCTCTGTGGCTCCGCACGCATTATCTGGAATGGCTTTACCGTCTTTTTCAGGATCCCAAGCGCCTGTGGAAAAGATATGTTTCCACGAATTTCCGCTTCATGCTGCTGGCCCTCAGGGAGAAAAACGGCGAGGGGCTTCTGCCTGCCGGGCAGGAAAGGAAAAAGCGGCTGCTGATCTATGCGCATTACTATGCGCCGGATGTGGCCGCCACGGGGCAGATCCTGACGGAGCTGGCGGAGGGGCTTCTGGACAGTTTTGCGGTCACCGTGATCTGCACGGTGCCCTCCTATACGGGGCATATCGATCTGGAATACCGGCGGCATAAATATTTTCATGAGGATATGGCGGGCGTTAAGCTGATCCGGATCAGGGTGCCGGAATTTCGCAAGAGCTTTATGGTCAGCCGTCTCTATAATATCCTCACCTACTTTTTCTCTGCGGCCTATATCACTCCGCAGACAGGTCCGCAGGATATTATCTTCACGATTTCCCAGCCCCCTATTCTGGGCGGCCTTCTGGGGCGCATCGGGAAACGGATGAAAAAGGCAAAGCTGGTCTATAATATCCAGGATTTCAATCCCGAGCAGTCCAGGGCAGTGGGCGTCGGCAATCCGAAGCTGACCTACGGGATCTTGCGGCGTATCGACACGGCAGCCTGCAGAAGCTCCGACAAGGTCATTGTCGTCGGCAGGGACATGGAGGAGACCTTAAGGGACCGGTTTCCCGAAGGAGATATACCGCCCTACGCCTGTATTCCCAATTGGGCCAGGGAAAGAGAGCTCATTCCTTTGCCCCCGGAGGATGAACGCGTGGAGCGCTTTAAGGCCGCCCACGGGCTTTCCGGAAAGCTGGTGGTAATGTATTCCGGAAACCTTGGCCTTTATTACGACCTGGATCATCTGGTGCCGGCGGCGGCTGAGGTGCTGGAGGAAAGGGAGAACGCGGTATTCTGCCTGGTGGGGGAGGGCTCGGTAAAGGAGGAGCTGCAGGAGCTGGTGAAAAAACGGGGCTTTTCCTGTGTCCGTTTTCTTCCCTATATGCCCAGGGAGGAGCTGTTGCTGTCCTTAAACGCCGCGGATATCCATCTGGTGGTATCAGCCAGAGGGATCAGGGGTGTATCGGTGCCCAGCAAGCTTTATGGCGTGATGGCCGTGGGAAAACCGGTGCTGGGCGTGCTGGAGGAGGGCTCTGAGGGCTATGAAACGATCCGGGAGGCGGACTGCGGCCTGCTTTCCGCGCCGGGCGACATGGAGGGCCTTAAGAATAATCTGCAAAACCTCCTCGCGCAGAAAAACGCAGGAACGCTTTCTGCACTGGGCCAAAGAGGAAGGGATTATCTGGAAACACATCTGCGGATGGAGAAGGCCATCGGAAGGTATCGGGAGGAGCTTGCTGCTTTATGTGCGGAATAGCAGGCTTTATCAGACAGGGAAGGGACCGGGAGATACTGATCGGCGAAATGAACAGGCTCCTGCTCCACCGGGGTCCGGATGCTTCCGGGAGCTGGCTGGATGATGCCTTGGGTCTTACACTGGGCCATGTCCGGCTTTCCATCAGGGATCTTTCAGCGGCCGGCGCGCAGCCCATGCACTCCCATACCGGGCGCACGGTGATCGTTTACAATGGCGAGCTTTATCATACGGAAGCCCTTTATGAAGCGGCGGGAAGACCGCTTTTGCGGGGGACCTCGGACACGGAGATCCTGCTGGAGGCGATCGAGGCGCTGGGGCCGGAGGAGGCGCTTATGCATGCCCGGGGGATGTTTGCCTTCGCGGCATATGACAGGGCAAACGGAACGCTCTGCATGGCCGTGGACAGGGCCGGGGAAAAGCCCCTCTATTACGGCTTTGTGGGGGAGAGCTTTGTATTCGGCTCCGAGCCCTCTGTTTTTACGGTTTTTCCCGGATTCGAAAAAAGGATCGACAGCGAGGCACTTGCGGCGTATTTCCGCTATTCCTATGTGCCGGCGCCTGCCTGTATCTACGCGGGAATGCGGAAGCTTTCGCCGGGCGAGCTGCTGATCTTAAAACGCCCCTTTACCCGGCAGGATCTCACGCTGAAGCGGTACTGGTCCCTTGCGGATATCGCCGCGGAAGCGGAAAGGGCGCCTTTTACGGGAAGCAAAGAGGAGGCGCTGGAGGAGCTGGAGCGATTGCTGAGCTCATCGGTAAAGGGACAGCTGGTTTCGGATGTCCCCCTGGGAGCCTATCTTTCCGGCGGGATCGACAGCACGCTTGTGGTCAGTCTGATGAGCGAGCTTTCTCCGGATCCGGTCAGAGCCTACACCATCGGCTTTTACAATCCGGCCTATGACGAATCGGAGGACGAAGC
>CAMOOZ010000322.1 GCA_946621895.1 uncultured Lachnospiraceae bacterium
ATTTTATTATAAAATGACTAAAGCGTCAAAAAAGAAACTTCGCACAAGGCACTTTGCTATGGTGATAAGGATGAAAAGATATACAGCCCTGCTGTTTTCCTGTTTTCTGCTGTTCTGCGGTTTCCCCGCTTCTGCCCTCGCCGCGGGGGCAGAGCAGGTCATTCCCGCCTCCGGTTTATTCCATACCGTGGAGAACGCCGCGATCTATGCCTCTCCGGATGCTTCCGGGACGCCTCTTGCCGTGGTTCCCGCCGGTTTCCCCGTAAGCATCACGGGCGTGATCGGGAATCAGTGGTTCGTGGCAAAGATGGGGGATATCACCTGCTATCTGCCCGCCGGTTCGCTGGTGGACACGGGAGCGGCGCAGGCATCTTCCGCAGCGCAGGGTCCGGTTTCCGTATATGCCCCGCTGATCGCGATCCCGGAGCGGAATCTTTCCGCCGGGAGCGCGGCAGAGGTCGTCTCCATTGTGGAACAGGCGATCGAGGACCGGGTGATCAGCTTGAATATCGCCGTGCCGCCGGCCATTTGCGATGCTGCCTATCATGCAGCCTACGACAGGCTGAACGCCCTGAGCGCCTCTCCCATTGCGGACTATAATCTGGCGGATCTCCGCTCGATGGAGGTCAGCTATACGACAGGCGGCGGCGGAAGGGTCAGCGTCAGCTTTACCTACGGCTCCGCCGGGCATGACGCCGAGGTGGAGTCCGTTGTGGCCGCGAAGGCCGCGGAATTTGCGGCGCTTCCGAATAATTATGAAAAGATCAAGGCTGTTCATGACTATCTCTGCGGCAGCGTGGACTATGTGCTGGATGAGTATTATTCCCACACGGCCTACGGCGCCCTGATCACGAAATGGGCGGTCTGCGACGGTTATGCGCTGGCCTTCCAGCGTTTCATGGATGTGCTCGGGATCCCCTGCCGCATCGCCCTCGGCACCCGGGACGGAGAGCCCCACGCGTGGAATCTCGTTTTCCTGGACGGCCAGTGGTATCATCTGGATGCCACCTGGGATGACCAGCGCCGCGGGGTCATCCGGGATTATTTCCTGATCTCGGGAGCACATGCCGGCTATTCCTCCTGGGGCGGGATCACGCTGGCCGCAGCTGATTATCCAAGGCGATAAAGCCGTAATATTCGGAATGTCCCATTGCGGAGAACAACGCCGTGAAACGATGAAGGGATGCGAATGGGCGCAGCATGACTTCACGGTATCCGGGGAAACACAGCTGTTCCCGGGTCCTAAAGAAAGAAGGTTAACGGAAAAATGGATAAAGAAAGCCTGAAACGGTTTATTATGGCCCCCGGCGCCTCCGTGTATTTCGCAGGCATCGGGGGTATCAGTATGAGCGGCCTGGCGGAGCTGATGCTGAGAAAGGGGTTTACGGTCAGCGGCTCGGACAGGGCCGCCTCTCCGCTGACGGATCGTCTGGAAACGCTGGGCGCACGGATCCATATTCCCCAGGAAGCGGAAAATATCGACAAAGCTCCCATCGATCTGGCAGTCTATACGGCAGCGCTTCCCGAGGATCATCCGGAGCTCGTCCGGCTGCGGGAAAAGCATATCCCGGCCGTCGGCAGGGCGGAATTCCTCGGGGCAGTGATGAGCCTCTATCCCGCGTCCGTGGCCGTTTCCGGAACGCACGGAAAGACGACGACCACCTCGATGCTTTCGGAGATCCTGATCGCCGCCGGAAAGGACCCCACGATCTCGCTGGGCGGGATCCTGCCCTCGATCGGCGGCAATTTCCGGATCGGAGAAGGGGATACCTTTCTGCTGGAGGCCTGTGAATACAAAAACAGCTTTTTCAGCTTCATTCCCCTGGTGGGCCTTATCCTGAACATCGACGCGGATCATCTGGATTTCTTTAAGGATCTGCAGGATGTCCGCCGCTCCTTTCATCATTTCGCTTCTCAGATCCCCCCGGAGGGAACACTGGTGATCAGCGCCGGGATCCCGGAGCTCTCCGCCTTTACCGCTGACCTTGCCTGCAGGATCGTCACCTTCGGAGAAGGCGGCGACTATTCCGCGGAGGATATATCCTTTGATGCAAACGGCTGCGCATCCTTTTCCCTGGTCAGAAAAGCCTCCGGAAAGGAGGAGCGGACTTTTCAGCTGAAGGTGCCCGGCCTTCATAATGTGGGAAACGCCCTTGCCGCCATCGCCGCTTCCGAAGCCCTTTCCCTTCCGGCAGAGGCCGTGCGAAGCGGTCTTTCCTCCTTCGGGGGCACAGAACGGCGCTTCCAGTATAAGGGCGTCTGCAACGGCTTTACGATCATTGATGACTATGCCCACCATCCCACCGAGATCGCGGCGACGCTTGCCGCGGCGAAAAAGGTGCCCCACAAAAAGCTCTGGGTGGTCTTCCAGCCCCATACCTACAGCCGGACCGCCGCTCTGCTGACGGATTTCGCTAAGGCCCTTTCTGCGGCGGATCATGTGGTCCTGGCCGAGATCTATGCCGCCAGGGAGGAGAATATCTATGGCGTTTCCATCGAGGATCTGCGGGATGAGATCATAAAGCGCGGCACCCCCTGCGAATGCTTCCCCACCTTTGGAGAGATCGAAAAATTTTTAACGGAAAACTGTGTACACAGGGATCTGTGCATAACGATGGGCGCCGGAAATGTCGTAGATATCGGGGATGAACTGCTGCGCGGCTGAGTTTTGCACTTTTCCACAATTTCAGAGGCTTCGGGGGCGGTGGAAAAAGTTCCATGAAATTACGCTCTTTTCTGCGTTTTTCCACATTTCCACCGTCCCTTTTTTCAGGGTTTCTTATCCCCCTCCCCCCCATTCACAACCCGCTTTCGACTGTGTTATCATAGGGAACACCGATTCAGGAGTTGAATAATCCGTGAGGCATGCGGGAAATCTGTTTCCTGTAATGCCTCCGAAAACGATAAGTGGAGTTTCGTTTTTTTCCGAGGTTGATCGTATGGGAAAGCTCCTTGTGAGCCAGAAGCTGAATGCCAGTCAGACGATGGTCTCCAATGCGTTTATTGATCTGTTTATGCCCTATTGCAATGAGCTTCAGCTGAAGGTCTATCTGCATGTGCTCAAGAGCGCGCAGGCAGGGGAGGACACGGGGATCGCTGAGATCGCTGACTTCTGCAACGACTCCGAGAGGGAGGTGCTGCGGGCTCTGCGCTACTGGGAAAGGCTCAATGTGCTGGGGCTCGATTATGCCGGCGGGGAGATCCCTGTGGGGGTGAGAGTAAATCCGATCCCGGAAGCCACGCAGCCCATGGCCGGTAAGCTTTCCCGTTTTTCCGAGGGAGATGGCGCCTCAGACGCTGCACAGGAGCTTTCCGCTGCCGGATCCAGGCCTGCCGAGCGCATCGCGCCGGAACTGTCCGCCGCTGGATTTATGCCTCCGGAGTACAGCGCGAAAGAGCTTCCTTCCGCGGATCTCAGGCCTCTGGAGCGCCCAGTGGCAGCGCTTTCCGCTGCCGGCTTTAAGCCCCTTGAGCGCAGCGCGGAAGAGCTTCCTCCCGCCGCCGATCTCAGGCCCCCGGAGTGCCCTGCGCAGGAGCTGTCCGCCGCCGGATCCAGGCCTGCCAAGCACATCGCGGACTGTACTGCTCCGGAATCGGCTTCTTCCGGGCTTGTGCCGCAGACAGCGGCTCTCCCGGCGGGATCACCGGCAGCGCTGCCTGCCATTGAATATGCCGGGTCCACGCGGATCAGCATTCCCGCGCTGCCCGAGCCGACGGCAGAATTTGCAAAGCGCGAATACACCCCCGAGCAGCTGAGCAGCTTTGAAGAGGATAAAAAATTCTCCCAGCTGCTGTTCGTGGCGGAGCAGTATCAGGGACGGCCCCTGATGCACCGGGATGTGGAGACACTGCTCTTTCTCTATGATGTATGCCGGCTTTCCCAGGAACTGATCTATTTCCTGATCGAATACTGCATGGACCGGGGCAAGAAGGATTTCCGCTATATCGAGGCGGTGGGGCTTTCCTGGGCAAAAAACGGGATCACCACAAAGGAAGAAGCCCTTCAATTCTCCGGGAAATATGATAAACTATACTACGAAGTGATGCGGGCCCTCGGCAGAAACACGGAGCCCGTAAAGACGGAGGCGGACTATATCACCCGCTGGGCAAAGACCTGGGGCTTTCCCCGGGAGCTCATCCTTGAGGCCTGCCGCAAGACTGTGCTCGCGGCGGATTCCCATCGCTTTGAATACTGCGATAAGATCTTATCGGCATGGAATGAAAAAGGCATCCGGAACATGGCCGAGCTTGAGCAGTCCGAGAAAAAATGGCGGGAGAAAAAGGACAGTCCCTCTCCCCGGAGGGGAAGCGCCGCGGGCGCCTTCGGCCGTTACCCGCAGACCACCTATGATTTCAATATTCTGGAGAAGCTGATCAGCAACCACTGATGGGGATAGGCGAAGAACAGTATAACCTTATAATCGCGCAGTATGACCGTATCCGGAACATGAACCGCCGGGAGGAGATCCTCAGGCGGGAGGAGATCTATGAAAAGCTTCCGGAATACCGCGCGCTGGATCAGGAGACTGCCTCCTTCTCCATCGGCGAGCTGAAGCGCAGGCTTTCCTCCGGCAAAAAAGGGGACTCCTCTGTGGGAGACAGGCTGCAGCTTCTGAAGGAAAGGAAGCGGGCCCTTCTCACTGCAAGCGGCTATCCCGCAGATTATCTGGATCCGATCTATACCTGCCCTCTTTGCCGGGACACGGGCTTTATCGATGCCTCTCCCTGCAGCTGCTTTAAGGAAAAGGAGCAGGAAGTGCTGATCGGGCAGTCCAGGCTGAAAACCCTTCTGGAGACGGAAAACTTTTCCCGCCTGTCCTATGCCTGGCATCAGGGAAAGGCGCTGGAGTGGTTTAAAAACGCGGTGGAACGCGCAAAAGCCTTTGTCCGTGAATTTCCGCAATGCCGCAATCTGCTCTTCTTCGGAACGGTGGGAACGGGCAAATCCTTCCTCTCCTGCTGCATCGCCGCAGAGCTCATCCACCAGGGGCACTCTGTTTTCTACTATCAGGCCGCGGAATATTTTGACGCGCTGGCGGAGCGCATCTTCCGAAACGGAGAAGGCAGCAGCGCCGCGGACAGGCTTTCGGCGTGTGAGCTTCTCATTCTGGATGACCTGGGAAGCGAGCTGACGAATCAGTTTACGCTGACCGCTCTTTTTGAGCTCTTAAACCGCCGTTTTCTCAGGCAGGAGCCGCTGATCATTTCCACTAATCTGAACCTGCAGGATCTTCGGGATCGTTATTCCGATCGTATTTTTTCCAGGATCGTTTCCGGCTTCGAAGTGATCGAACTGACCGGAGAAGATATACGCATTAAAAAGCTGAATCCGGGAGGATGATCCTGCCCGGTAAAAACCATGCTCCATCTCACATTAGGAAAGGACAGACCATGGCCAATCGTGAAGAAAAACGAGATCTGAACCTGACACCCGTAGGCAAGCTGGGGATCATCCCGCTTTTAGGCTGCGAGGAGCTCGGAAAAAAAGTGGATTACTATCTCGTGAAATGGCGGGAGGAGAGGGAACACGAGCACAAGGGCTCTCTCGCCTTCTCCGGCTATGAACGGGACACCTACATCCTGAAGGCCAAACTCCCCCGCTTCGGCTCCGGAGAGGCCAAAGCGGAGCTCCTGGAATCCGCAAGAGGCTATGATCTTTATCTGCTGGTCGATGTGGCCAATTATTCGATCACCTATTCCATATTCGGTCAGGAAAACCACATGTCCCCGGATGATCATTATCAGAATCTGAAACGGGTGATCGCCTCCCTCGGCGGAAAGGCCCGCAGGATCACGGTGATCATGCCCTTCCTCTATGAGGGGCGCCAGCACAAGCGTCAGGCCAGAGAATCCCTCGACTGCGCGATGGCCCTGCAGGAGCTGGTCTCGATGGGCGTCCACAATATCATCACCTTCGATGCCCATGATCCCCGGGTGCAGAACGCGATCCCGCTCTCCGATTTCGACACGGTGAGCCCCACCTACCAGTTCATCAAGGGTCTGCTCCGGCATGTGCAGGGCCTGCATATCGACTCGGATCATATGATGGTGATCTCCCCCGACGAGGGCGGCATGGGCAGAGCGATCTACATGGCCAATGTGCTGGGGCTGGACATGGGAATGTTTTATAAGCGCAGGGATTATACCCGGGTCGTAAACGGCAGGAACCCCATTGTGGCCCATGAGTTTCTGGGAACGGATGTGAAGGGCAAGGACATGATCATCATCGATGACATGATCTCCTCGGGGGACAGCGCGCTGGAGGTGGCGGCCGCCTTAAAGGAGCGGCAGGCAAACCGGATCTTCATCTGCTCCACCTTCGGGCTCTTCACCAACGGGCTGGCCAAATTCGACAAAGCCTATGAGGAGGGGATGATCACGCGCATCCTGACCACCAATCTGATCTATCAGACGCCGGAGCTTCTCTCCAGGCCCTGGTATGTAAGCTGCGATATGAGCAAATACATCGCCTACATCATCGATACGCTGAATCACGACTGTTCGATCTCCGAGCTGCTGAATCCTGTCGAACGGATCCAGAATATCGTGGCCAGATACAATGCAGGGGAGCTGGAGCTCTCTGAGGATTGAAAAAGCAGCGAGCCAAAGACGCGGCTTGTGACGGAAAGAAATGACGCAAATATGACAAAACAGATCCGATTTGTAGCGGAGGGGGCAGTGATCGCCGCCCTCTATGTCGTGCTGACCCTGATCGCCAATGCCTTCGGACTGGCGAATTACGCCATTCAGGTGCGCTTTTCGGAGGCGCTCTGCATCCTTCCCCTTTTCACCCCTGCCGCCGTGTGGGGGCTTACGGGAGGCTGTGTGCTCGCCAATCTCCTGACGGGCTGCGATCCGCTGGATGTGCTGTTCGGCTCGCTTGCCACGCTGGCCGGCGCGCTGGTGTGCTTTATGATCGGGAGGATCTTCCGGAAAAAACATCCCTCCTGGAAAAATCCTCCGGGCAAAACGGGGATCGCCGGTTTCCGGTGGCTGCTTTATCTCCTGGGTCCCCTGCCGAATGTGGTCGCGAATACGATCGTGGTCCCGCTCGTGCTGCGGTATGTCTATCATCTGGAGGACGGACTGCTCTGGCTGATGTTCACCGTAGGGGCCGGAGAGGTGATCTCCTGTTATCTCCTGGGGATCCCGCTGCTGATCGCCGCGGAAAACAACCGGACGGTGATCTTTCCCGATCCGGGAGGGCGCTGAACGGATACCGTTTGCAACGGAAACATGCCGCTTCCATAAGCGGACGAAGTTCGCTTTGCGTGGAATCCCGCTTAAGAAAGTTTTTTGATCAGCGTTCCCTAAGCCTCCTCCTTGCGGATATAGGTCAGATACCTGCTGCCGCCCCGTGTGAATTCTTCCTCGAGGGCGGTTTTCCTTTCCTTTTCCAGCGTGCCCTTCTGGGGATCCATCACCACATAGTCCTGTTCGTTAAAGCCGGTCAGCAGCACGGTCCTGCTGCCGGAAAGCACCAGCACCGGAATGTCCTGATCCAGATAATACTCCATCGCGGACAACGGGCAGCCGCTGAGCTCAAGAACCCTTGCCCGGGGAAGGCCCTGCTTCAGGATCTCCTCCGGCACCAGGCCGGAGCTCAGTGCAGCCTCCACATCCATCGCCCCGCCCTCCAGGGAAAGGATCGTTTCCAGGCAGACCCTCAGGCTGTTGTCCCCCTGCGCGGCCTCAATGGCCATGATCTGGTTCTTCTGCGCCAGATTTCCCCGCTGATAGAGGTAATCACCCTCCTCATCCGCCGCAAAGCCGCCCTGCTCCAGCGCGGTCCGCAGCGCCTCTGAGGGGCTGTCATAAAAATCCACCAATCCCCGCATCCCGCAGGCATAATAGCGCTCTCCGGTAAACTCCGTATCCGTTTCCGCCACCCGGGAACCCTCGTAGAGCACCTCCTTCGGCGTGAGCACCATGAATTCGCTGCTCCTGATCTCATTTTTCAGCACGATCTCCTGGATCGTCTCGTACTCTCTGGTCAGTACGCTTTCCAGCCTGTTGGAAGCGGCGGCGGAAAGCGCCGCATTTGTGATCAGATCCTGATCGATGTTCTCCACCACACCCTCATCGGGAATTGTGCAGCGGTCCAGCAGGATCCTGTTTTCCTCGATCGTGATCCCGGTCACAAAGACCCCCGGGCGGGAATAGCTTTCCAGCAGCGCGCCCTGGGGCGTCTGAATCCTGATCTCATACATCGGGAAGGGCGCCATTCCGCGGGGATAGCTCTCCTCCATCGCGATCACATCGCTTTGCCTCGCGATGCCATAGATAAAATCCCCGCCCATAAAGCCCAGGGCCCTGATATAATCCCCGTTTTCCGCAAGCACCTCTGTCTCGCTCAGATCCATCAGATCCGTCAGCACGAGCCGGGTGATATGGTTTCCCTCCCCTTCAGAGGTCACGATATGGTCCTGCTCCCCGGCGATCTCCAGATCGGCGCCGGGCAGAAAGGGCTCCACCTTCCTTTCCTCGAGGTTTACCTTGAACACCGTTCCGTCCAGAATGAACACCAGATCGCCGGCCCTGCTCAGGTGCAGCAGGCGGTCCATGTTCTGCGCAAGCTCCTCCGGTGTCCGGTAATAGGGGACGAAAAGCTGCTCCTCCACGGTGTTTACGCCGGCATCATAATACCAGACCTGCATGCCCACCTCGCCCTCGTGGAGTCCCCTGTTCATATAGCCGTGGACAAGGAAGAGACAGTTGCCCGTTTCCTCCAGGGAAAGGATCCTGATCCCGTAATCGTCATGGGTATAACGGATGTCACTGTGCGTATTATCATACTGGCTGAAGACCTCGGCCATGCGGCAGGTGACCTGGTTATAGACGAAGAGGCGGTTTTCCGAAAGGAAGGCCAGGATATTGCCGTCCTCGCTCTCCGTCATGGACACGGCGCTTTTCTCCGTGATCCCCAGCATGATCGTCCGCTCCCCGTAGACATGGGCCGTGGGCGTGAAGATCCGGCGGCAGGTGCGGGAATAATCCAGCAGATAGATGCGCTCGGGCGTGTAGCGGAGCCGGAAGTCCTCCTCCACATTGTATTCCGAGTTCTCCCCCTCAATATTCATCACGGCCGTCCATTTCAGGGAGATCACGGCCGTCTCCTCGCTGATCTCCCGAATGGTCAGCAGGGGCTCCGAAGCCTCCAGCGGGGCAAGCTCCCCCCAATGGATCTGGCTGACGCCGGAATGGATATTGACCTTCGCATAGCTGGAATTATCACCGGTGGCATCCGGCTCCAGATAACGGGAGATCTCCGTGATCCTCTCCGGCTCCAGCGTCACCTGATGAAAGCGCCGGACAAATTCGCACTTTTCATAGACCTCCATCCCGTCCGAGATCAGGATCACCCCGGTGTATCTGGCATCCGCGCCGCCGCTGGTGTTCAGGATCACGGAAAAGAGATATTCTTTTCCCTCTTTGATCAGATCCTTCAGGGGAACGCTGCCGTAGAGCCGGCCCCCATCCTCCCTGGTGTCCACCACCTCGCCGCGCTCGATCAGCCGTTCCCCGCTTCGCGAACGGAGCTCGTAGTTCATCGTCACGATCCGGACACCGAAGCGGTCCACGACGAAATTCACGCCCCGGTCCGTCCCGATCACGCAGAGTCCGGGCCGGTAGCTCCCCGGCTTCATCCTTTCCGCCGCCTCTCCGCGCAGACCAAAAAGGGGGGCAAGCTCCTCCCCCCATGAGATCATATGCACCACGGAAAGACTGGCCGGCGCCGTCTCCGAGGTATTGTCACTGTTTCCCTGATTTAAAAAGGCTCCCGTCAGTAAAGCGGAGAGTAAAAATGCCGCCAGAATGACGAAGAGCCGTATCAGCTTTCCCGGCATATCGTGCCTTTCCCGGTTCCTATGTGTTCTCCTTCCAGGAGATCTCCTCCGCAAGGATCGTGACCTTTTCCTGCAGGATCTCGGCAAAGCCCGAGACCAGCTCCGCCTGACGGACTTCGTTTCCTTCATGGATCCGCAGCACGCCGGGCGCCACGATCACGGTCAGGGGGATATGGCCCGGATAGATCCCGATCTCCCCTTCCGTCGTGTTAAACTCCACCATGGAGGCCTGTGTCTTTAAAAAAACCTCCTCCGGTGTAATGATCTCCAGCTCCAGCCTGCTCACCTCAGCCATGTCTGGCCACCACCTCGTCTATGCTGCCCGCATTCAGGAAATGTCCCTCGGGGATATCGTCATGCCTGCCCTCCAGGATCTCCTTAAAGCCCCGGATCGTCTCCGCGATGGGCACATATTTTCCTTCCGTGCCCGTGAACTGAACCGCCACACGGAAGGGCTGAGACAGGAAACGCTGGATCTTTCTGGCTCTCGCCACCACCACCTTATCCTCCTCGGAAAGCTCGTCCATGCCGAGGATGGCGATGATG
>CAMOOZ010000323.1 GCA_946621895.1 uncultured Lachnospiraceae bacterium
AACCCGCCTGCTGCTCCTCATTCGCAGAACCCCCTCCCGGGATCAGTCCTTCATTTCTGGCAAACAAAAACAGCGCCACGGCCACAGCCACAAGAAGCACCGCTCCCGCGCCCAGGATCATTTTATTCAGGAGATCATCGGAATCACCCTGCTTTTCCCGGGAAACCGGCTTTTTCGCAGGTGTTTTTCTTTTTCTTTTCGGCGCCTCTCCGGACGGTTCCCTGACCCGCCTGATCCTGACGGGATACTCCTCCTGCTCCTCTTCCTCCGCTTCCGGCGCATGCGTGGCTTCGGTCCTGCCGTTTTCTCCCAGCTCCAGCTGGGCCGCCGCGATCACCGCATCCGAAAGGGCGCTGATCTCCGTCGTATTTAAGCCCCCGGGATAGGTCCCTGCCGCAGGGCCCACCTCTTTCCCGGGCACGGGGATCTCCGAGCCGCAGCGGTGGCAGAATTTCTCCCCCTCCCGCAGCTTTTCCCCGCAAAAGGGGCAGTTTTCAATCTTCACATCCACCTGCATGCCGCAGTTGATGCAGAAGCGATCCGTATCCAGAAGCTGTGCGCCGCACTTTTTACATATCATGCCTGTTCTTCTCCGCTGTGAGTGACCGGAAACATTTATTGATCAGACGGTTCCGTTAATCCCCCACTGGTATCATAATAGCCCAAAGCATCCGCTTTTTCAATCGGTGATCTGAGCCGGCCCCTTTCCGTCAGCGCGCCTTTCCGCGAGAAATCCTTTTCATCAGAATGCCTTTCCGCCGGAACGCCTTTCCGCCGAAACCTCTTTCAGCAGCCGTCCCATATCCTCCAGCAGGCCTTCCTCCGTCAGGGCGCGGATCGCCCTGATCCCCATGCGCTCCGCCGTCCCGATATTCTCCTCACGGTCATCAAAGAAAACGCATTCCTCCGGGATCAGGCGGTAGCGCTTTAAAAGGATCTCATAGATCTCCTTTTCCGGTTTGACAAAGTTCACCTGAAAGGATACCACCGCGCCGTCCACCATGGGCAGGATCGGGCTTACCGAAATCTGCTTGTAAAAGAAGCCCTCGGAGTAATTGGACAGCAGATAGATCTCCAGGCCTGCCTTTTTCAGACGCCGCACCATCCGCCAGACCTTCGGGCGCTTTACCACCATCCGTTCCGCATAAGCAAAGAAATAGCGGATAACCGCTTCGTCAGCGGGGAAGCTTTCGATAAAACGGTTCATCACATCCTTTTCCAGCAGCACCCCCCTGTCCATCTCTGCCCATAGCGGGCTGGTGAAAAACCGGGAGCCCGTGACCCTCGCGTCCTCCTCCGAAAGGCCGTATTCCGTCAGCATTTTTACCCAGTCATAGGTCATCAGCACATTGCCCACATCCAGGATCAGGTTTTTGATCATCTTCTCTCCTTCATGTTGCGATCATCCGTATCTGTCCATCAGGCAGCGGTAAAGCGCCTTTGCCACATCCTCGTTATGATGCGCCCTGCGGGTATACGCTGCCAGCACTGCCGTCTGCCGCTCCTCCGAAAGCTCCCCTTCCTTTTCCAGGATCAGCAGATCCAGCAGCAAAATGAGATTCGCGTGGATCACCGCCTGCAGGAGATGGGAATGGAAGCTGTAATCTTCAACAAGATCAAACCAGTCCAGCATAAGGAAGTGACCCGTCAGGCGAAGGTATTTCTCCATCCGCTCAGGCGCTTCGGCAAAGTATTTCTCCGCCATTTCCGCAAGCCTTTTCTGCCCTTCGATCTCCGTTTGCCGGTCAAAAAGCCGGTAATAATACCGGAGCGGCCGGTAAAGCGCCGGGGAGAGCAGGCTCAGCCGCTCTTCGAAAAGGGGCGTGGAAAGCATCGCGTTATAAAGCATGATCGAAAAGGGGAAGAGCGGGAGGCTTCTCACCGGATCGATCCTGCGGGGATCAGGCAGGCCCCCTCCGCCCACGCTGCTTGCATGGGCTTCCCCCGCAAAGGCATATAACAGCTCCGCAAACCGGTTTAATCCGGCCGGCGTTTTCTCCTCTTCCTCCAGCATGTCCAGAAGCGCGCGGAGGGCTGCGGCAAGCGCCTCCGGAAAGCCTTTGTCCTCATTTGTCACATGGCACTCCGGAAAATCCCCTTCCTCCTCCGGGATCAGCGCAAAGGGCTTTTCCGCATGCAGCAGAAGCCTTGCCGCCTCCGGGCAGCCCGTGTCCAGCAGGCGGATCCCGAAAGGGCCCAGATTCATCAGCTGTCTGGGATATTCCCTGCATACCCTGGGCATGTGGTCCACACCGAGGGAGAGCTGGATCGAGCAGAGACGCCTTCCATTATGAAAGGGACACTTCCCCATGCTCAGGCGGAAGGCCTTCAGCTTACTCCCCGTCACCCGCATCCTGAGCCGCATGCCCCATAGCCCCTTTGTCCTTGCATAAACATCGCAGGCTTCCCGGTCCAGCGGGATCCCCCAGCCAAAGCAGCAGGTGACGGGACAGCTCCCGCCCAGACAGGCGAATTCATGATAATAAGAAGAGGTCAGCACCTTCATTGTTTGTATTTGTTCAGCGCCCCCGGAAAATGAGTTGAATTTGATCGGGGAGCTTGCTCAACAGGCAAACAGCCTGCCATAAAAGTTGCCCGCCGCTTTGCAAAGCGGCGGGCAACATCAACAGTCTTCCTTTTCCGGCAGTCCCGAATCCATCATTTAAACAGATCTCTGTACCATTTCAGGGAATCCACATAGGCCGCATATACACTGTCCATATCAATATTCTGAAGCACCATCTGTCTGGAAACCTCCTGCCAGGAGGCATCCTCATACTGCAGCACGAAGTCGTAGACCGGGGCAAGGGTTCCTTTTTTGCTGACCAGCGCTTCCGTGATCATTTTGGAGACCTTGACCATCTCCAGCGCCTCTTCCATCGGCTTGTCCAGAATGATATCCAGCACGGAGAAGAGCCCCATCAGGAAAAGCTCCGAGGAAAGCCCCGCCACATCGAAGACCGGCGCCAGATTCTCGGCAAACTTCGCCCGGAGCAACGAAAGCCTTGTGATCTCGCTGGGCCTGTCCGCGCAGAGCTCCTTGGTCACTGCAGTGTTGATCCAGCGCTTCAGCTCCCTCTGGCCAAGCATTGCCGCCGCATGGCGAACCGAGGAGATCCCGGAGTTTACGGTCATCCGATTGACCATTTCCAGCAGGGAGATGACCAGCGCCGTATCCCGGCCGATGATATCCGCGGCCTTATCCAGGTCAAAATCGGGATCGTTTACGATATTTAACAGCTCGATATAATTGACCTTAAGAGGAGCCACCTCCCTGGCGCCGCTGTGCACGGGAATGCGGAAGAACTCGCCCTCGTACAGATCATAACCCCCGTCCCTTTTCAGGGTATCATAATCCTCCTGGGAATCCACATTCACCGCCACCAGCCGGATGTTCGGGTAGATCTTGCTGAAATAGACCTTCGCCTTCGAAATGTCGATCTTCTTATGATTGAGTAAAATATAATCCATCAAGAGAAGGATCTCCCGGTACATTTCAAACTGCATCACAGGCAGCTTGCGGATCGCGAGCTTGAAGCCTTCTCCCTTCAGCTCCTTCAAACGGTTTACATAATTAGCTTCCGGGGTTACCGTCTGATCCATCATCAGCACGATCTTTTCACGCGGGGCATCGCAGTCTCCGGCAATGTCGGAGAAAATGGAAATATTGTTTACCTCCACGAAGATCTCCCGGTCTCCCGAAAGCGCCTCCATCCCTATACTGTCGATGATATCCAGGCCAACCACCGTGCCTGCGCCGTCCAGACTGCCGGCGCCCAGAAAACTCGGCTTCAGCAGAAAATTTTCCTTCTGCGCAAAAACGGAATACGCGCCCACCCCCATGGAAGCATCGAATAAGGGAATCAGGGTTGCAAGCATATTTTGTACCTCCCCTTCAGCTGCCACGCCATCCCGGAAAAATGCGGCGCGGCAGAACTGTTCTCTCTTTTTAACCGTTTTATTATAGCATATTCCGCCCTGATGGAAAAGGGGGACTTTTGACCGTCCCGCCGTGCGGGAGACGCCCGGGCATCCGGTTTCCTACGGCATCACCGGCGTGTAATAGCTCTGGTTATAAATATCCGTGAAGCGGTAGATCACCATGGTCTTTCCGCCCACATCCGTGTTGGAAAGGGTCAGCGGGCCGTTCACGGTCATCTGTTCCCCGAGATAATAGCTGTCGTCGAAATTGCCGTTGTAGTCGTAATAATCACACAGAAAGTCCAGCGTGTCCCCGTCTTTGATCTCGATCAGGCCTCTGGAGAGCGTCTCTGTTTCCCCATTGTAAACAGGATTGGCCCCGAGGATCACACCGTTTGAATCCGCGTTGTTCATCCGGACCATCAGCTCCACGCGCTCGCCGTTTAAAAGCGCCGGGATATAGCCGGTGAGGATCGTATCGTTTCCCTCCTCCACGGTGTCCAGATGGTAATAGGCCACGACCTGTCCGTTTACGGAAAGCCAGGTATTGTCCGTGTCCGCGAGGAGATTGCCCTCCTCGTCATAGGAATAGAGATTGTCCAGCCCAAGATCCACAAAGCCTGTCCCGTCGTCGTAATAGAGATTCTGATCCACGGAGTGGACCAGCTCCCACTGCTCCTCGTCCAGGGAAAGACAGGGAATGCCCTGCGCGTTCACCTGCCAGACAAGCTTCTCCGGCGCAAAACGGTGCGCCTCCACATAGCGGGCCGTTTCTTCATCGGAAAGCGATCTGCCGGAAAACAGTCCCATCACATCCATCATTGAAGAGGTGCCCGAGGACAGGGAGCCGAAAAGCGAGGTCAGCTGGGATAAGTCCGGGATCTCCTGGGGAGCGCTCTGGCCGAGCAGGGAAGCAAAGGGGGTCGAGCCTCCGTATGCCGCCTGTCCCGACACCTCAAGACTCGCGAATTCCCGGATGCAGTCGGAATAGGCGGAATCCAGGCCGATCCGGTCATAGGTGCCGACGGCCTTTGTGACATTCGAGGTCTTCCGATAAGGAAAGTAAACGGAAATGCCGTTGGAATTGCTCATGCCGGCCCCGATCCGGTTGTATTTTACGGCGCTTTTCAGCACCCGGGCCATCGCGCCGGCCTCCGGCGTGCCGAGATTTTCCGCGAAATGGATGAGGTCGATCTGGTCGATCTTGGAGGAACGGGCAAATTCCCTGGCTTCCACCCTGGCGTCCGCCACCTGCTTATAATCCTCCTCCCGGATCAGCCTTGAGGTGCTTTCCGCAAAGGCCTTAAACTCGTCGGGAAGCGTTTCCTGAAGCTCGGAAAGATCCACGAGGGAAAGCGTGGTCTTCTGCCCCGGGCAGGTCCTGGCGCAGGTTTCCACAAAATCATCCACGATCTGCTTGCCCAGATCCAGCGTGGAAAGCCCCGGATTTTTGACAAGACTGTTTACCCAGTTCGTGTAATACCAGCCCACGCCGGGCTCCGTCTCCTCGGAGGAGATCCGGTAATCCGCGTATTTCGCAGCCATCAGATCTGTCTCCACCGTGGCCATCAGGCAGGCGTCAAAGCCGATGAG
>CAMOOZ010000324.1 GCA_946621895.1 uncultured Lachnospiraceae bacterium
TACCGCAGAGCCGGATAATCTTATCCAAAACGAATTAAACAAATTCGTTTTGGATATCGTCGCTCGCAGAATAATTGCGGGTTTGAGCAAGCTCAAACCGCAATTGCTTTGTTCGCTTACTATATATTGCAAAGGAAGCACAAATTTCCTACAATACCGTAAATGTGGTTTGCTGATCATGGAGGCAGGATATTAACGATGAAATATTTTGTGCTTACAGGAATACTCTTACTGCTTTCCGGCTGCGGGGCCGGCGGGGGGACTCAATTTCCCGTCCTGGATACGGATCGCATTCCCGGTACGGAAGCCGAATTTCCCGTCCTGGAGGCGGAGCCCATTCCCGGCAGCCCGTCTCTGACGGAGCCGTCGGAGGAGGCGGGAGGCGCCAGCGGCGCAGGTGCTTTGCAGGCTGATGGCGCTAACAGCACAGCCACATTGCAGGCTGAAGACGCAAACAGCGCAGGCGCTTTGCAGGCTGATGGCGCAAACGGTGCAGGGACATTGCAGGCTGAAGAAACCTCTAACGCTGCAGGCGCTCTGCCGGCTGAAGGGGGCACTGGCGGCGACGGCGCATTGGCGGCTGCAGGGAACGCCAACAGCGCCGGCACATTGCAGACCGCAGGCGCTGCCGCGCTTTCCGCTCTGCCCGGCGCCGGAAAGCTGATCGCGATCGACGCCGGGCACCAGAAAAAAGGAAACAGTGAAAAGGAGCCCATCGGTCCCGGCGCTTCGGAGAAGAAGGCGAAAGTGTCCGGCGGGACGCACGGCGATGCCAGCGGCCTCGCGGAATATGAGCTGACGCTGCAGGTGGCCTTAAAGCTGGAGAAGGCGCTCCTTGCGGAAGGCTATGAGGTGCTGATGATCCGTCGGGATCATGAGGTAAACATCAGCAACGCGGAGCGGGCCGCGATGGCAAACGAGGCCGGCGCGGATGCGTTTATCCGGCTGCACGCCAACGGAGTAAGCGACAGCTCCGTGCACGGCGCGATGACGATCTGCCCCACGAAAAAAAGCCCCTACTGCGCTTCCATCTATGCGGACAGCCGCCTGCTTTCGGAGTGCGTGCTGGATGCCTTCATTGCCGAGACGGGCGCGCGGAAGGAGCGCGTCTGGGAAACGGATTCGATGAGCGGGATCAACTGGTGCACCGTGCCCGTGACGATCCTGGAAATGGGCTATATGACAAACTCCGCGGAGGACCTGAACATGGCCTCCGCGGAGTATCAGGATAAAATGGTAAGCGGGATCGTAAAGGGGATCGCCTCCTATTTTTCCGCCAAAGCGGGGGAGGCGGCTTCACCGCTGCCCTGAAACCCGGCAGCGGGAGGCACATGGCGAAGGTTCCATCCGCATCAGGGACGCCGCCTCTTTCCGACATACTCCCGGCAGTACGATTTGCTGTTGGTTCGCGGCAGCTGCCGCAGATAATACATGGGACTCAGGCAAGCGCCTCCAGCTTCCCGATAAGCCAGGGCAGCGTTGCCTCAAAGTCCACGCCGTACCAGGGCTTTTCCGGGTTCTTCATCGTTTCCCGGATCGTAAGCTCCGTATAGTCCGCCGCCAGACCGAAGGCCTCCCTCAGGGAAAGCCCTCTCATCAGCCCGCCCACGGACACGCTGGAAAACACATCCCCCGTGCCGTGATAGGCGGCATCCACCCGTTCGTGCTGATAACTGAAGAATTCTCCGGTTTCCCTGTCAAGGCCGTATACTCCCGTCATGCCTTCAGACAGTGAAGCCCCGGTCAGCACCACCTTCCCTGCGCCGAGCGCCGCCAGCTTTTTCAGAATATCCTTCAGATAGGACTCATCATATTCCGTCCTGTATTCGGAATCCGTCATGAAGCAGGCCTCCGTCAGATTGGGCACGATGATATCCCCGAAGGCGCAGAAGGCCGCGTTTCTTTTTGCGTACTCCAGGTCGAAGGCGGGATAAAGCTTTCCGTTGTCCGCCATCACGGGATCGATGAATTTCAGGCATCCCTCCTCTGCGCCGAAGCTCTTAAAGATCTCCTCTGCCATGGCGATCTCCTCAAGAGTGCCGAGATAGCCGGTGTAGATCCCGTCGAAATGCACCTTTTCCTTTTTCCAGTGTTCAGTGATCGGGATGATCTGGTCGCTTAAGTCCTTCACGGTAAAGTCCTTAAACATCGTGTGCGTGGAAAGCACTGCCGTGGGCAGGATCACCGTTTCGATCCCCATGGCGGAAAGGACCGGCAGCGCGATCGTGATCGAGCATTTCCCAAGGCAGGAAATGTCCTGGATGGTTAAAATTCTTTTCATAATCTTCTCCTCATTAGTTTCACAGCCGGGAAAACACTTCCCCGATGCTCTCGTGGATCGCAAGATCCGCCTGACGGTCCCTCGAGGTCTCGGACTTGTTCACCAGCACAAGCTTATGTCCCCTGTAGTAATCGATCAGCCCGGCCGCAGGATAGACGACGAGAGATGTGCCGCCGATGATCAGGATATCCGCCTCCGCGATGGCGTCCACGGCGCCGCGGATCGTCTGCTGGTCGAGGCCCTCCTCATAAAGCACCACATCCGGTTTTACCCTGCCGCCGCAGGCATCGCAGTACGGAATGCCCTCCGTGTTCATCACAAAATCCAGATCAAAGAACTTCCCGCATTTTTCGCAGTAGTTTCTCAGCACGGA
>CAMOOZ010000325.1 GCA_946621895.1 uncultured Lachnospiraceae bacterium
ATTTCGCCCGGCGACATGATCGCCATCGTGACCCTGAATATGAAGATCGGGGATGTGGAAGGCTTCATGAATATCTGTCTGCCGTATTTCACGCTGGAAACGGTGATGGATAAGCTGAACACGAAGTACTGGTTCTCCACGATGCAGGAGACCAATGACGAAAACTATCAGGAGTTTATCGAATCCCTGATCCGCAGAGTGGATGTGCCGGTGAAGGCCGTGCTGGGGAAGACGATGATCTCCGTGAACGATTTTTCAGGACTTCAGCTGGGCGATGTGATCCGGCTGGATTCCAGGGTGGATCAGGATTTGAATATTTTTGTCGGTAATATCAGGAAATTTACGGCGGTGCCCGGCGCGAACAAGGATCAGTACGCGGTTCGTCTGACCTCCGTGATCAGAGAGGAGGAAGACCAGGCATGAGGCATATTGCCGGAAGGGCGCCGGATCAGATAAGGGGGAGGTCAGTCTAGCATGGACGGAATGCTCTCCCAGGATGAGATCAATGCACTCCTAAACGGGATGAACCTGGATGGGGAAGCGGGAGGAGGAGACGCCCCGCAAGGCGCGGATCAGAGCCTGCTTTCGGATATGGAGAAGGATGCCATCGGTGAAGTGGCCAATATCTCCATGGGTTCCTCCGCCACGACATTGTTTTCCCTGGTCAACAGGAAGGTGGACATTTCCACCCCGACGGTGACCTTATCCACCTGGGACACCATGACCCAGGAATACGAAAAGCCCTGTGTGTTTATCCAGATCAAGTATACGGTGGGTCTGGAGGGCACGAATGTCCTGATCCTGCGGGAAAAGGATGTGAAGATCATCACGGATCTGATGATGGGGGGCGACGGCAGCAATACGGAGGGAGAGCTGGGTGAGCTTCACCTGAGCGCGATCTGCGAGGCGATGAACCAGATGATGGGTTCCTCCGCCCCCTCCCTCGCCACGATGCTGGGCAAGGGAATGATCGATATCTCCCCGCCTGAAGCCAGCCTCATCGATCTGACGGAGTTCAAAAAAGGGACGGATATCGCCGGGTTTCTGGGTGGGACCTTTGTCAAGATCACCTTCCGGCTGACGATCGGGGATCTGGTGGACTCCAGCATTATGCAGCTTTATCCGGTGGATTTTGCGAAGCAGCTGGTGGACACCTTCATGAACATGCAGATGGGTGGAGACGGAGGAGGTGCCGAGCCTGCTCCTGCCCCTGCTCCCGCTCCTGAGCCTGCCGCAGCGCCGGCTCCTGCGCCCGGGATGCAGCAGCCTCCGCCGCAGCAGATGCCTCCGCCGGGGATGATGCCTCCGGGCTATGATCCTTCCCAGATGCAGATGCCGGGGATGATGCCGCCTGGCGGCTATATGATGCCTCCCATGGGCTATATGCCGCAGATGGGCATGCCCCAGATGCAGCAGAGCATGAATATCCAGCCCGCGCAGTTTCAGAGCTTTTCCGGGGATTTCCCCGGTGTCCAGAACCACGAGAATATCGGCCTGATCCTGGATGTGCCTCTGGAGGTGACGGTGGAACTGGGCAGGACCAGAAAATCCATTTCGGAGATCCTGGAGTTCGCTCCGGGCACGATCATAGAGCTGGATAAGATCGCCGGAGAACCCATCGATGTTTTGGTCAACGGAAAGTTCGTGGCCAAAGGGGAGGTGGTGGTCATTGAAGAAAGCTTCGGCGTTCGTGTAACGGAAATCATTAAGTAAGGACAGGAGAAAAAATCTATGGCTAAGAACATTTTGGTATGTGATGACGCTGCATTCATGAGGATGATGATCAAGGACATCCTGACGAAGAACGGCTATAATGTGGCCGGAGAAGCGGAGAACGGGCTGAAGGCTGTGGAAAAATACAGCGAGCTGAAGCCTGATCTGGTGCTGATGGACATCACGATGCCGGAAATGGACGGTATCCAGGCACTGAAGAAGATCAAGGAGGTGGATCCCGCCGCCACGGTGATCATGTGCTCCGCCATGGGTCAGCAGGCAATGGTGATCGAGTCCATCCAGGCAGGCGCCAAGGACTTCATCGTGAAGCCCTTCCAGGCGGACCGGGTGCTGGATGCGGTGAAAAAGATCGTCGGATAAATGCCCCTGCTTTTGGCGGCCGGTCCGGATCAGCTTTCCCAGATCGCAAGGATCATCACTGTCGCTGTCCTGCTGGCAGGGGTGCTTTTGCTGACGGGTTTTACGACCAGATGGCTGGCCGGTTTTGAAAAAGGCAGGCTGAAGGGAAGGAATATCGAGCTGCTCGAAGCGATGAGCCTCGGCAGTAAAAAATATGTCCAGATCCTGCGGGTGGGGAATAAGTTTCTTGCCCTGGCGGTCTGCAGGGATTCGGTGACTTTTCTTTGCGAGCTGAAGGAAGAGGATCTGAAGGTTCAGGACATGACCGGGGAAAAGGGCGGTTTCGGCACCTTTCTCCGGGCTGCAGTGAAAAGAACGCCGGAGAAGGAGGGTGTTTCCACCGGGACCCCTCCGGTCTCCCGGGAGCTTAAGGATTCCTTAAACATTGAAGCTGGGGAAACGGATCATTAACCTATTGTGCCCGCTTTTCATAGTGGGCCTTTTGTTTTATTTTCCGGCAGGCACCGTGCTGGCGGCCTCGGAGAGCATGGGCCTTGATCCGGGTCCGTCCACCGGGACCACCACGGATTCCACAACGATCCGGGATGCGGGGGAGTCGGAATCCGCGGATGAGCTGGCGGAATTAAACATCGCGAACACCGTCACGATCACCTATGACGGCGGAAACGGCTCCATCAACGGCGCGCTGCGGATCCTGATGATCCTGACGGCCATTTCCCTGGCGCCGTTTCTCCTGATCACGATGACCTGTTATCTGCGGGTCATTGTGGTGCTTCATTTTACGCGGGCCGCGTTAAACACGAACACGGCGCCGCCGAATAATGTGATGATCGGGATCGCCCTGTTTCTGACGATGTTCATTATGAGCCCGACCTTTTCCAGGATCTATACGGAGGCCTATGTGCCCTTTGACGAGGGGCGGATCACGCAGGAGGAGGCGCTGGAGACGGCGATAAATCCGATC
>CAMOOZ010000326.1 GCA_946621895.1 uncultured Lachnospiraceae bacterium
CAGATCGACGAAAGGCAGGTGGTCTCCGTGGTCATCACGTCGATGCCGATACGGAAATCCACGCTCAGGTTTGCAACCCCGTCCCCGATAAATTCCAGCACCTTGTTTTTCACAAAGCCCTGCTTAAACACGGCCCCGATCAGCGCAAGGGCCACATCCTGGGGCCCCACGCCCTTTTTCGGGGCGCCTGTCAGCCGCACCGCCACGATCTCCGGAAACGGGATATCCCAGGTCTGGCCCAGCAGCTGTTTGACTAACTCCGGCCCGCCCTCGCCCACGGCCATGCAGCCAAGGGCCCCGTAACGGGTATGGGAATCCGATCCCAAGATCATGGAGCCGCATTCCGCAAGCATTTCCCGGGCGTACTGATGGATCACGGCCTGGTGGGGCGGAACAAAGATCCCGCCGTACTTTTTTGCCGCGGAGAGGCCGAATAAATGATCGTCCTCATTGATCGTCCCCCCCACCGCGCAGAGGGAGTTGTGGCAGTTGGTCAGCACATAGGGCATAGGAAAGGCCTTCAGTCCCGAGGCCCTTGCGGTCTGGATGATCCCCACATAGGTGATATCGTGGGAGGTCAGCTTGTCAAAGCGGATATTTAAATGGTCGCTGCCCTCCGGCCCCTGGTGATGGGACCGGAGGATGCTTTCCGCGATCGTGCCCTTTGAACTGTCCTCGTTATTCTTTGAGAACTTAATCATCTTCACCCTCTCCCTTATCGATATCCTTTATGATCTCGAGCTGATCAAACCGTTTCAGTGCCTCA
Source organism: uncultured Lachnospiraceae bacterium (assembly GCA_946621895.1). Next base: position 767 of record CAMOOZ010000326.1, read on the forward strand.
TCTTTGTCACGGCTGGTCTCGATCAGAATTCTGACAAGCTGCATCACCGTCTTGAATACATCGGAGCTCATTTCTTCACGCTTCTCGGCTTCGGCGGCTCCGGCTTGATCACGACCTTCTCCAGATGCCAGATATCATCCACATATTCCTGGATCGTCCGGTCGGAGGAGAACTTTCCGGCGCTGGCCACATTTAAGATCGCGCTCCTCGCCCAGCCCTCTTCATCGCGGTAGGCCTGTTCCACCTTTTTCTGCGCCTCCGCATAGGAACGGAAATCCTTCAGGATAAAATAGGTGTCCGCTCTGGAGGTGCTCTGCGTGTTCAACAGGGAGTTATACAGCGGCCGGAAAAGCTCCGTGTCCTCATCAAAGGTGCCGTTGATCAGCTGGGTCAGGATCTGACGGATCTCCGGATCGTTATTGAAGATTTCCATCGGATCATAGCCGCCGTAAATCTCATAGTGGATCACCTCGTCGGAGGAAAGCCCGAAGATGAAGGCATTCTCCTTCCCGACCTCCTCCACGATCTCCACATTGGCGCCGTCCATCGTCCCCAGGGTCAGGGCGCCGTTTAACATGAACTTCATGTTGCTCGTGCCGGAGGCTTCCTTGGAGGCGGTGGAGATCTGCTCGGACACATCCGCCGCCGCAAAGATCAGCTCGGCATTGGAGACGCGGTAGTTCTCGATAAACACCACCTTCATCTTATCCCCGATGACCGGATCGTTATTGACCACATCGGCCACGGCATTGATCAGCTTGATCGTCAGCTTCGCGTTGCGGTAGCCCGCAGCCGCCTTTGCGCCGAAGATAAAGGTCCGGGGATAAAACTCCATGTCCGGATGCTCCTTCAGCTGATTATAGAGATAGATCACATGCAGGATGTTCATCAGCTGGCGCTTGTACTCATGCAGGCGCTTCACCTGGACATCAAAAATGGAGCGGGGATTCACCTCGATCCCGTTGTGCTCCCGGATATATTCCGCAAGCCTTTCCTTATTGCGGAATTTGATATTCATGAATTCCTTCCCCGCGTCGGGATCCGAAGCATACGGCTTTAAACGCTCGATCTGGGAAAGATCCGTGATCCAGTCTTTGCCGATATGCTTGGAAACCCATTTGGAAAGCCTGGGGTTTGCATGGAGCAGGAAACGGCGCTGGGTGATGCCGTTAGTCTTATTGTTAAACTTCTGCGGGAACATCTCGTAGAAGTCCTTTAACTCCTGCTTCTTTAAGATCTCCGTGTGCAGCCTTGCCACACCGTTTACGGAAAAGCCCGCCACAATGGCCAGATGCGCCATTTTCACCTGTCCGTCATAGATAATGGCCATCTTCCTGACCTTATCCGCCTGGACGCCGGGATCGCCGTACTTCGCGCGGACCTGATCCAGGAAACGGCGGTTGATCTCCTCCACGATCTGGTAGATCCGGGGAAGCAGCCTCGAAAAGAGCTCGATGGGCCATTTCTCCAGCGCCTCAGACATGATCGTGTGGTTCGTATAGGCGCAGGTCTTCGTCGTGACCTCCCAGGCATCGTCCCATTCCAGATTGTATTCGTCCATCAGAAGCCGCATCAGCTCGGCGATGGCCACGGTGGGATGGGTATCGTTTAACTGGAAGACCGCCTTTTCATGGAATTTCCGGATGTCGTCATGGGTCTCCATGTATTTCTGGATGGCGCGCTGGACAGAGGCGGAGATAAAGAAATACTGCTGCTTTAAGCGCAGCTCCTTGCCGGAATAATGATTGTCGTTGGGATAGAGCACATCCGTGATGTTCTTCGCCAGATTCTCCTGCTCCACGGCCTTCTGGTAATCACCCTTGTCGAAGCTGTCCAGATGGAAGCACTCGATGGGCTCCGCGTCCCAGATCCGCAGGGTGTTCACGATCCCGTTGCCATAGCCGGGGATCGGCAGGTCATAGGGGATGGCCCTGACGGACTGATAGCCCTCCTGACGGAAATGCTGCCGTCCGTTTTCATCGGTGTAAACATTCACATATCCGCCGAACTTCACCTCCTGGGCGTACTCCGGGCGGCGCAGCTCAAAGGGATTGCCGAACTCCAGCCAGTTGTCCGGCACCTCCACCTGATAACCGTCCCTTATCTCCTGCTTGAACATGCCATAGTGATAACGGATGCCGCAG
>CAMOOZ010000327.1 GCA_946621895.1 uncultured Lachnospiraceae bacterium
AGACGAATTAAGTGCCTGCACTTTAATTCGTTTTCCCCGCCGGGCGCATGCTGCAAAGCAGCAAAATACCAATGTGCGACCGTGCGATAACATTATACCGAAGGAATGATTAAATTCCATTTGATCGTTCCTTCGAGTATAATCGCAGCATCGGAAAAAAACAAGCGCATATTCGGCGCTGCCAAAATTCACCGAAAGGGAAGAAATCTGTCCGATAATATGGTATACTAAACGGAGTTTCGTTCTGATGGACAGGGGGGAATGCCATGAATGCCGGGAAAATGCCCGTTTATTCCGTTGACAAGCTTTTTTACTATCTCTTTTCCGGGGAGGAGTCCTGCTGCATCACGCTGAAGCTCAGGCTTCTGGTGAAGATCGAAAAGGAGAACCTGAAAAAGGCGCTGGCAATGGCGCTGAAGCGTTTCCCGAATTTCCGTCAGAAGCCCGTCCTGGACGAGCAGGGCTTTCTCTGCATGGTCGAGAACACGGCGGAGCCGAAGCTCTTCCTTTACGATGATGAACCGGCAAATGTGGGCTCCGTGGAGACAAACGGCTTCCTGTTCCGCGTGATGTTCCTGGAGGATACGCTGTGGATCTCCGTTTTCCACGGTGTATGCGACGGAAAAGGTCTCCTGATGTTTGCCCGGACGCTGCTCTTCTATTATTTTACCTTTGGCGGATGCCTGCTGGAGAATAAAGAGGGCAGGATACTGACCTGCGAAATTCCCGAGGCGCCCGCGGAGCTTGCGGATCCCTTTGAAAGCGATCCGCAGATCGGTCCCGAAGCCGCGGCGCAGTTTGATGAAACGGCGTATCACGGGTGTTTTCTCCTGCCGGAAGCCATGCACGAGCGGGCCCGTGCGAGAAAAGTCGGACACCGCAGATTCCAGTATGTCCTGAACACGGAGCGCATGCTCTCCCTTGCCCATGAGGCCGGAATGACACTGGACACCTGGTTTAATTTCCAGGTGGCAAAGACGATCCGAAAGGCTTATGGTGCCGGGGATCAGCATATCCTCGAGATGGCGGCCGTGGATCAGCGGCCCTTTTACGGAGACAGTGCCTATCTCCGGAATTTCCGTGAGCTGTTCTGGGTGGCCTATCCGAAGGAACTGTTTTCCCTTTCGGAGAAAGAGGCCGGCGCCGTGATCAGAAAGCTTTTCCTCTCGCCCCAGTTAAGCAAGGCTCATCTGGACGGCATAAACTACAGGAATAAGCAGCTCTGGCAGCAGTGGTTTGATTTTCCCCTGTCCGACGGAAAAAAACTGAACGCTCTCCGGCAGGGCCTTTTCGCAGACACCTCCGGTTATGTAACCTTCTTTACGACCAATGTGGGGAGATTTGATTCCGGAACGGAGCTGGATCTCTTCATCGCCGATGCGGAGATCTATGCCCCCTGCATCTTCCCCTATCCTTCCTTCTTCCTGTTAAGCCATGGAAATACGACGATCGTGGATCTGGTGCAGAAATATCCGGAGGATAAACTGTATCATGCGTTGCTTAATACGCTGAACAGGCCCGGACTGTTGCTCAGCGCAGGAGACAGAGGCCTTCATGAGGTGGATAAGCTTCGGCCCGAGAGTCTTCCGCGAAGCCGCTGATTATTCAGTGTTTCCTTAACTCCGTTCCAGCAGCAGCTCCATCACCGCATCATAATCATAGCCTTCCACTGCCCGCTTCACCTTCCGGAAGAATTCCTTTTCCTCTTCGGGGAAGGCATAGCCGGCAAGCTCGTCCATGATCTGCTCAAGCCTGTCGCAGTCCATCTCATCGGCGGCGATCTCCAGCTCGGCACAGGCATGCTGAAGGATTGCTTCATCGATCAGCGGTTTTGCGGATTCCTCCTCCTTAAACGCTGCCTCCTTCATGATATCGCCGGCCTGAAGAAGTGCCCGGATGAAGCCGGGATGATTCAGATGAATATAATCCATATCCCCTTCCTTCGCGGCGTTTTCCAGCTTCTGCGCTTCCTCACCGGGGCCCATGCACCCCACCAGCCGGAGAGAGCTTTTCATCGTGTGGACCCTGATCGTATAAAGCTCCATATCTGCCTTATAGTAAAGATCCTCCAGCTCCACCAGCTTTTCCTGCAGGGTGGACTGGATCGTGGTGATCGTGGTGAGATAGAACTCCGGAGTGCCATTGTTCCTGATCCCGTACTCCACATCAAACTCTCCGGAATCCCTTAATACCTGAAGCTGTACCTTCAGCGTCTCCTGTTCCTTTTTTTCCTCTTTGATGCGGCGCTTTTCCCCTTCGGAAATATATACCTTTTCCGGCGGCAGATACTGCAGCATGAGCTCTTCAAGCCGTTCGGATTCGATGGGCTTGGTCAGATAGTCATCGAAGCCTTCCTTCAGATAGAATTCTCTCGCACCGGAAACTGCATTCGCCGTCACGCACACTGCGGGGACATGCCGGTTCGGATTATCCGGCGTTTCCTTCAGCTCATGAAGGGTCTCCACGCCGTCCTTTCCCGGCATCATATGGTCCAGGAAGAGGATATCATAACGGTTTTCCATCGTCATGGAAAGCGCATCGTCGCCATTTGACGCATTGTCGATCTTCACCTTCGTCCGCTTCAGCAGATTGTTGAGCACCGTCAGGTTCAGCGGATGATCGTCCACCACCAGCACCCTTGCCCCGGGAGCCGTAAATTTCTCCCTGTAGGCCTTTCTGGCATGCAGGAACCGTCCGTAGGAGGCGGCAAAATTACCTATTCCCTCCCATTTCACCACCTTCTGCTTTAAATCAAAGGAAAAGAGAGAGCCGAAGCCATAATCGCTCTGCACCTGGAGGGTGCTGCCCATCAGCTCCAGCAGGTTTTTCGAGATGGTCATGCCCAGGCCCGTTCCCTCGATATGACGGTTTCTCCCCTCTTCCATCCGCTCAAACCGGAGAAAGAGCCGGTCCATCTCCTCCGGCTTTATCCCGATCCCGGTATCCTCCACGGCCACATGCAGGATCACGCTTTCCGGATCAGCGGGATCCCGGTCGAAGGTCACACCGAAGATGACCCCGCCCCTTTCCGTGAATTTGACCGCATTGGTCAGCAGATTGGTGATCACCTGCTTGATCCTGATCTCATCCCCGCAGAGGAGAGCCGGCGTATTTTTATCCACATTCACCCTGAGGATAAGCCCCTTGTCGTCCGCCCTTTTCTGCACCATGTTCACGAGGTCGTTGATCATCGAGGAAAGCCCGTATTCCACGGGAAGGATCTCCACCTTCCCCGCCTCGATCTTGGAGAAATCGAGAATATCGTTGACCAGTCCCAGCAGGCTTTTGCCGGCGTTCATGATGTTTGCGGCATAGGAAAGCACCTTCTCGTCCGCGCATTCCCGCAGGATCATCTCATTCATCCCCAGCACGGTGTTGATCGGCGTGCGGATCTCGTGGGACATATTTGCGAGAAACATGCTTTTCGCCCTGGTGGAGGCCTCCGCCATCTCCTTCTCCACCGCCAGCTCCCGCACCATGGTCTTTTCGTAGTAGATACAGTTTTCCCTGTGGTTAAAGCCGTTGTGGATCGCCAGCGCCATCTGGGCGCAGCTTTCATAGCCGCAGCAGGTGCAGTTGATCTCCCTGGACTCCTTCGTGACCTTATTCATCGAGAGAAAGATCCTGTCCAGCTCTGCTTCCCCGGGGACCGCATAGGCGCATTGCGCGGAACGATCCGTATAGCCCCGCAGATAATCCTCCAGACAAAGCCCTGCAAAGATCTCGTTATAAGCCTTCAGCCTTTCCTCCGGCGGATCATTTCTGGACCAGGGACTGCCCTCCTGATCCTTTTTGACCTCCTCCCTGATCTTTAACAGCGCATACAGCGCATCATCTGTCCTGGATCTTTCCGGATCCACGGCCGTCCCGCAGATGCAGCCCTTCGCGCAGTTTAGCGCATCGATAAACAGAAACGGCGTCTTCCCGTCACGGATCCTGTCCTTATTCTGATGGAGCCATTCATAGAGATGCCTTTCCCCCTCCACCTGCCGGATAAAGACCTGATCCCCCAGAAACCAGCGCACCGTCTCCGCAAGCCCTCCCGGCGTGGGATAGTATGCGCCAAGGCCGTATTCCACCTCGCTCCTGACTCCTTCCGCCAGAAGCCCGTGCTTTTTCATATAGGAAACCAGATGCTCAAAGGTCACATTATACTGCACAAGGCCCTGATTATGCGGATCCTCGATCTCCAGCTTTTTCGCAATACAGGGACTGATAAAGGCCAGGGAATCCGTGATCCCCATTTCCTTTCTGGCATAGATCGCAGCGCACATCAACGGCGACTGGACAGGAAAGAGCTTCGGCAGAAGCTCCGGCAGATAGCGTTCGATATAGGAAACAACCGCAGGACAGGGCTGGGAAATGCCCCCTTGAAATGAATACTTCCGTATATAATTGAGATATCCCCAAGTGGTGATATCCGCGCCGAAGGAGACGCTGATGATCCGGTTTGCGCCCAGCTTTTTCAGGCCCCCCAGGACCTGCTCATACTCGCCGGGGTGATTTGCCTTAAAGGCAGGCGCCAGCAGCAGAGAGACCGGTTTCCCTTTTTCAAGATCCGACAGAAACGCATCCGTGTCGTCACTGAATTCCCGTGCCCCGTGGACGCATACATCGATGCAG
>CAMOOZ010000328.1 GCA_946621895.1 uncultured Lachnospiraceae bacterium
CGCCAGCTGGTGGTGCTGATCCCGGTGGCCTGGCTTTTTGCGCAGACAGGGAATCTGGATCTGGTCTGGCTAGCCTTTCCCTGTGCGGAGCTTGTCAGCGCCCTGTTTTCGGTGATCTTCTTTAAGAAGGTGTACCGGGAGATCGTGCAGACGCTCTGAGCCCGGGGGCTTCTGATTTGACAGGCATTAACAAATAGTGTTACGCTTAAAAACAGGTGGTTTTCAGACGAATTCCTACCGGCGGATCAGGGTATTGAACGCTGACTGTTTCTACAATCAGCAGAGAAGGCTTTGGAAGGGGGATATGATCATGGTGCGAAAAATCTTTGTCGGGGTACTTTTGGGCACAATGCTGCTTCAGCTTTCAGGTTGTGCGGCTCATTGTAAGGAGCCTGGCTGCGACGAAAGCGAGATCTATCAGGATGGATACTGCAAATATCACTATTACAAGAATCTCGGAAAAGATGCTTTATCGGACATCATGGAAGGCAGCGGAGACGAGGCTTTATCAAACATTCTGGAGGGCGGCGAGCAGCTCCTTCAGGACTGGGTAAATAAATAGAAAACTTCTCCCGAGCGGGCAGAGGAGGAGAATCCGACCCTGCTCGCCGGCGGGCTACCGACCGCGAAGCGGCATTTTCCTTTCGGCGGCCCGGTCTTAAAAAACGCACCGGTTTTACCCGGCGCCTCTTTTTTTGCAAACGATCAGCTTTGCGCAAACAATCAGCCGTAATTCACGATCTTCCCGAAATCCGCCTTTAAGCTCGCGCCGCCGACGAGGCCGCCGTCGATGTCCGGCTGGGCGAAGAGCTCCGCTGCGTTGCCGGCGTTGACAGAGCCGCCGTACTGGATCCGGATCTTCTCCGCGGTGTCCTGATCATAGATCTCGGCGATGCACTCACGGATGGCCTTGCAGACCTCCTCGGCCTGCTCGGTGGTTGCGGTCTTGCCGGTCCCGATCGCCCAGATGGGCTCATAGGCAATGACGATCTCCGCAGCCTGCGCAGCCGTAACACCCTGGAGATCGGACTTGATCTGCATCCGGACAAAATCCAGCGTGATTCCCATTTCTCTCTGCTCCAAGGTCTCGCCGCAGCAGAGGATCGGGGTAAGGCCGGCCTCGATGGCCTTCTTCACCTTTTTGTTTAACAGGGCATCGTCCTCTTTGAAATATTCCCTTCTCTCGGAATGGCCGATGATCACATATTCCACGCCGGCATCCTTAAGCATGGGGGCGGAAATCTCTCCGGTGAAGGCGCCCTTGTCCTCGAAATACATATTCTCGGCGCCAACCTTCACATTCGTGCCCTTTACGGCCTCCACCACGGGGCAGATGTCGATGGCGGGGACGCAGTATACCACATCCACCTCATCGCTTTTTACAAGGTCTTTCAGCTCATTACACAAGGCCACCGCCTCGGACGGGGTCTTGTTCATTTTCCAGTTTCCGGCTACGATTTTTCTTCTTGCCATTTTTACCTCCTTTACTGCTTCTCAATATCTTCGATCATGGCTTTGACGCGCTTTTTGGCTTCCTCGATCAGCTCCTTTTCACTTTCACTTCCAGGTAGTTGCCCTTCCAGATCGCCGTCCCGCGAATCACACTCATCTGATTATTCACCTTTTGCGGTACATCACCCATCTCGCCTTCAAAAATCAGATTTCCCTCTGTATCATAGATTTTAATCAGGTTTCTAATATCAAAGTTTTCCAGGAAGGTGAATAATTTGCTCATGAGAACCTCCTTCTATTTATCATCCGCCGCCACGACGCCGGGCAGCTCCTTTCCTTCAAGGAATTCCAGGCTTGCCCCGCCGCCGGTGGAGATATGGCTCATCTTATCCGCAAAACCCAGCTGATTCACGGCCGCCGCGGAGTCCCCGCCGCCGATGATCGTCGTTGCGTCTGTCTCCGCCAGGGCTCTGGCCACGGCCTTTGTCCCCTCTGCCAGCACCGGGTTTTCAAACACGCCCATGGGCCCGTTCCAGACCACAGTCTTCGCGGACTTTGCGGCCTCGGCGTAAAGCTCCCTGGTCTTCGGACCGATGTCCAGCCCTTCCTTTCCGGCAGGGATCTTATCCGCGTCCACCACCTCGGTCCTGATTGCAGGATCATCGATGGGATTCGGGAAGCTGTCCGCGATCACCGTGTCCACGGGCAGCAGCAGCTTCTTCCCAAGCTTCTCTGCCTTCTCCATCATCTCCTTGCAGTAGGAAAGCTTCTCATCGTCCACGAGGGAATTCCCGATCTCATAGCCCTTTGCCTTTAAGAAGGTAAAGGCCATGCCGCCGCCGATGATCAGCGTATCGCACTTGCCGAGCAGATTGTCGATGACCTTCAGCTTATCGGCCACCTTCGCGCCGCCCAGAATCGCCACAAAGGGTCTCACCGGATTCTCCACGGCGTTGCCGAGGAAGTCGATCTCCTTCTGCATCAGATAGCCCACGGCGCAGTCCCCGCCCTTTTCACGGATGAATTTCGTCACGCCCTCCACGGAGCAGTGTGCCCTGTGGGAGCTGCCGAAGGCATCGCAGACATAGGAATCGGCCAGATCCGCCAGCTCCTTCGAGAATTCCTCCCCGTTCTTTGTCTCCTCCTTACGGAAACGCGTGTTCTGAAGCAGGATCACATCCCCTTCCTTCATCGCCTCCGCGGCGGCCTTCGCA
>CAMOOZ010000329.1 GCA_946621895.1 uncultured Lachnospiraceae bacterium
CAGCCGCGATTTTATGATGCCAAGCAGCTTTTCCCAGAGATGCTCAAACAAACGGGCCTCCTCCGCCATCAGAATCATTCAGGAGCTGTGGATTTACAGGTCCTTACTTAAACTTCCGCGCCTCCTTTTCCTCCGCCTCTTCCAGCCTGCGGTTCAGCAAAAGCAGAAGGGGATAAAGGACAAAGAGGGCGATCAGGGTAAACACTGCCTCCGGCAGGATGATATGGATCAGATAGTAAAAGAAATTAAATCTGCCCCGCAGCAGGAAGAACACCCCGTACTGCACGATGCCCATGGCCAGATCGCTGCCGAACACCGCCAGCAGGGGAAGGCGCAGATCCGCGGGATAATACACGGCGTTCAGCTTTCCGTTGAAATAGCCGGTGAGCATATAGAGCATCGTATACAGGCCCAGCACGCTGCCGAAAAACACATCCATCAGAAAGCCGCAGATCACGCCCACATAAATCCCTTCATACTCTCCCCGCATAAAGCCGAAGGAGGATGCCGCCACGATCAGCAGATTGGGCGCGGCGGGCAGAAAGGGAAGCCTGGCAAAGACACAGCTTTCCAAAAGAAAACACAGGACGGCGGTGAGCAGCCCGAATAAAATGCGGATCAGCCTAAGCAGCATCAGTTCTCCCCATAGGGGTCCTCCGGCAGCTCCTTGATCTCCATCAGCACAAGGACCTCATCCAGATGGGAAAAATCCACGGCGGGAGTCAGCGTGCCGGAACGGGTCAGATTGTTTGCATCCTCCGTGATCGTGGCCACATAACCCACCAGGATCCCGGGCAGGTATTTTTCACTGATCTGGCTGGTGACGATCTTGTCCCCGGGAACCACCTTTCCGGAGGGGTCAAAAAGCTGGGCAAAATCGATGACCCCCCGGGAGTAATCCTCCAGGGAGCCGGATACGATCAGATTGCTCTGAGAGGATAAGACCATCGCGGACACATTGGAATGATCACTGATCACGGACAACACCCTCGACCAGTTCGGCCCGACGGCATCGATCCTGCCCACCAGGCCGCTGCCCGCCATCACATTCATGTCCCGGCTGATCCCGTCCTCATAGCCCTTGTCAATGAGAAAGGCGGAATACCAGTTGCTGCTGTCCCTGGAGATCACCCTGGCGCCCACCTTGGCATACTGCTCATATTCCGCGTCCAGCTCGTAAAGCGCCCTGAGCGAGGCCAGCTCATACTTATCCTGCTGCAGCGCCGTATTTTCGATCGTAAGCTGATCCACCTGAGCCTTCAGGCGGGTATTCTCCTCCATCAGCTCCCTGACGCTCTGCAGCTCCTCCACCCGGTCATTCAGCAGCGACCCTGCCTTCGCGATGCCGCTTTCAAAGGGCGCAAGCACGGTGCCGAAGACCCCCCTGAAGAAGGAGGAGGAAAAATCGGAATGAAAGGTCAGAACGATCAGGATCAGGCAGATCCCGCTCAAGATGATCACGAGAAGCTTCGGCGGAAGCTTCGGCGCCTCTCCCTTTGGCTTGAGAACAGGACTCATCCGCTTCTGCTATGCCTTTCTGCCATCCTCGGCGTTTATCGCCAGGGAACGGAAATTTTCATCCTTGATGATATGCGCAAGGCCATAAGCCACGCTCTTTAACGGTTCCTCGGACACATTCACATTTAACTGCGTCCCGGCATTTAAGACGGAGGTGAAATTCGCCACATCGCAGGCGCCTCCGGTCAGAAAGATCCCCTTGCGGTAAATATCCGCGGAAAGCTCGGGCGGCGTCCGTTCCAGGATCACCTTGACATTGTCCACGATGGTGTGGAAATTCTCCTGGAGGCTCTCCTGCATCATGTCCGTGGGCAGCTCTCTCTCCACGGGCAGCCCCGTGATGATGTCCCTGCCGTAAACGATCGCGTTGCGGCCGCTTCCGGCCAGCTCCTTTAAGGCCATCTTCACCTGCTCGGCTGTCTTCTGGCCGATCAGCAGGCCCATGTCCTTGCGGACGCAGGCCCGGATGGATTCGTCGAATTTCGCGCCGCCCATCTTGATCAGGCGGCTTAAGACGATGCCGCCGAGGGAAAGGATCGAGATCTCCGTGGTGTCATAGCCCACATCCACGACCATCACGCCCTGGGAGGTCTTTACATCCACGCCCATCCCCAGGCCGTCCGCCAGGGCCTTTTCCACGGTCATCACCTTTCTGGCCTTCAGCTTGGCATCGGTGATCAGGTCATAAAAGGCCCGCTTTTCCACATCCGTGATATCCGTGGGCACGGCCACATAGTAATCCGCCTGGCGGCTGCCCTGCCCTCTGGAGATGTCGTTCACGAAATACTTTAAGATCGTCTCCATATTGTTGATATCCGCGATGACCCCGTCGCAGAGAGGATAAGAGATCACGATATTGCCCGGGGCCTTCTCATACATGTCGTAGGCGGAGTCCCCGTAAGCAAAGAGCTCCTTTTTATTCGCGATGGCGATCATGTTCTTCTGGATATGCACCTGATCCGTTGAAAGCTCGTAGATCCGGATATTGTTCGTGCCCAGATCGATGCCGAAGGCATTATTTGTCATAACCCCTGATATTCCTTTCCGTTTCCGCTTTTCCCCTTCATGACGCGAGGCGCTGCCATCCACAGCTTCGCTGCCCTCCGCAGCATGGTTTTGCGATGCAGACGGTGTTTACGATGCAAGCACTGTTTGCGCTGAAAACGCAGTTCACGATACAAACGCAATTTGCGCTGAAAAGCTGTTTTCATTGCGCAGCGCGAGGTTAAGCGCTGAATCACACAGCCGCAAGGCACCGTCCTGGTGCTGATGCGCGCACCCATCGTCTCAGCCGGCGCAGCCCGAACGCCCCCAGCCGTGCTCTGCGAAGCTGTAATAGCACAGATCCCCGATGATGATATGGTCCGCCAGCTCGATCCCCATCAGCTCCCCGCATTCCTTAAGCCTGTTCGTGACCAGCTGGTCCTGAATGCTTGGGGAGGGATCGCCGCTGGGATGATTATGCATCAGCAGGATCCGCACCGCTCCGGCCTTTAAGGCCAGGATAAAGATCTCCCTGGGCGACATCAGCACGCTGTCCACGGTCCCGCCGGAGAGCTTTTCCTCGCTGAGCAGCCTGCATTTCACATCCAGGCTCAGCAGCAGCGCTTCTTCCCTTTCCAGATGCCGCATATCTTCCATGAAATAGTCCGCCACCATTGCCGGGGAGGAAAAATCGACCCCCTTGCGGTGCTCCCTGGACATTCTTCTGGAAAGCTCCGCCAGGCTTTTTAAGCGGATCGCCTTGACCTCGCCGATCCCGGGCAGCTTCATCAGCTGGGAGAGGCTCAGATGATTCAGCGCTAAAAGCCCCTTCACGGGAGAATCCGGCGACTGCAGGATCTGCAGCGCAAGAGAAAGCGGTGTTTCCCGGCTTGTCCCCGTGCGGATCGTGATCGCCAAAAGCTCCGCGTCCGTCAGATGCTCCGGCCCGAAACGCCTGAAGCGCTCATAGGGCAGCATGTCCGTATTCATTTTTTCCATTTCCAGTCCTTTCCGGCATCTGTCGTCCCTCCGGGCAGATCAGAAAAAGACGGTAGGGGTACTATTATACCACCAGGAAAGACAGGAAAAAAGTGCCTGCCACCCAATGCGCAAAAAAAGCATGAGAAGCGGTTTATGCGGATTCCCGCGGAGAAAATGCCAGCACGGCCTGTGCCGCCGAAAGGATCCCGAATTTGCCGTGGGGCCAGGTGAGCCCCCCCTGAAAATAGGCGGAATAAGGCTCACGCATCGGGCCGTCGGCGGAAAGCTCGATGGAGGAGCCTGAGGTGAAGGTGCCGGCGGCCATGATCACATCACAGTCATACCCCGGCATGGGCCAGGGCTCAGGCGCATAGGAAGCATCCACCGGTGAAGCGGACTGGATCGCCCCGCAGAAGGCCTTCAGCGCTTCCGGGTTTTTCAGGATGATCTCCTGGACGATATCGTGGCGTTCTTCCATCGGCGCGGGGTAAACCGTAAAGCCCAGCCGCGCAAACCCTCCTGCCGCAAACGCCGCGCTTTTCAACGCGCCGGCCACCACCGTCGGGGCAAGAAAAAGCCCCTGATAAAATGAGGGCAGAATGCCCAGGGAGGCGCCTACCTCCCTGCCGAGGCCGGGGGAGGTCAGCCGGTATGCCGCAAGCTCCACCAGCTCCTTTTTCCCGGCAATATAGCCGCCCACCGGGGCAAGCCCGCCGCCGGGATTTTTGATCAGTGACCCGGCGATCAGATCCGCTCCCGCCTCCGACGGCTCCTTTGCTTCTGTAAACTCCCCGTAGCAATTGTCCTCCATGCATATGATGTCCGGCCTGATCCCCTTGATAAAGCAGATCAGCTCTCCGATCTCATCAACGGAAAAGCTGGGCCTTGTCGCATAGCCTCTGGAGCGCTGGATCGTGACAAGCCTGGTGTTTCTTTTTATCCGGGCCTTTATCCCTTCGTAATCAAAGCGTCCCTCCGGCGTAAGCGCCGCTTCATCATAGCTGATCCCCCATTCCTTCAGCGAGCCCGGCGCAGGGTTGATGCCGATGACGGAGCGCAGCGTATTATAGGGCGTCCCCACCGGGGAAAGGATCTCGTCTCCCGGCCGCAGGGCGCAGGATAAGGCGATGGAAAGCGCGTGGGTCCCGCAGGTGATCTGGGGCCTTACCAGCGCATCCTCGGTCTGAAAAAGATCTGCATAGACCTTTTCCAGCGTATCCCTCCCCAGATCATTATAGCCATAGCCCGTGCTTCCCTGCAGGCAGGCTTCGGAGACCTGATTGTCCCGGAGGGCCTGAAGCACCTTTAACTGACAGTATTCCGCATTTTCTTCGATCCGGGCGAAACGCGGGGCCAATTCCCTTTCCACCTCCTGACCGAGAAGAAAGACCTTATCCCCGATCCCCATGCGGCGGTACTGCTCTTTCAGCCTGCTTGTCTGTTCTGCCATTTTGATCACCCTGCCGAAGCGCTTTGTGCATAGCGAATGCGTCACGCTTTGGGCTTCGGCACATTCCTTTCATTTGTATCGGAAACGAATTAAGTGCCTGCACTTTGATCCATTTTTCGGGCGGTTAGGCACGAAAAATGGCCTCATGGCCGTCGCTCAGGTCGGTTTTGCGATCAGCGCCGACCAGCGCGAGAGGATCTCTTCCGCCAGTTCCTG
>CAMOOZ010000330.1 GCA_946621895.1 uncultured Lachnospiraceae bacterium
CGGATCTCCTCATACTGCCTGCGGATGATGGTGGCCTGCATGAAGCGCCAGACGATGAAGCCGGCCAGCAGCACCAGAAGCGCCACTGCCGCGGCGTGCACCTCCCTGAGCTCCGTGAAATGCGCCTCCTTGATCAGCTTAAAGCTTTCATCCCGCAGCGGCGTGTGATCCACCGCATCCAGCAGCTGAATGTGGAGCGTATATTCCCCGTAGGGCAGGTTCGTATAGGAAAGATCCGTCAGCTCCTCCTGGTAAACGGTCAGGCCCTCGTCCGCCGCGCCCTCCAGAAAGATCCTCACCAGCGGATTGGAAAGGGTATAGTTTAACACCGCGGCCCTGATCTCCACGCGGCCCGTGCCGGCAGGGATCACATAGGTCCCGGACGCGCCGGGAAGGATCGGCGCATCGTCGCAGAGAATACGGTTTACCCCGAGAAAGAAATCGGTATCGAAACGGTCGTAGTCCTTCGTGGAAATGGCGCGGATGCCGTCCGTGCAGCAAAGCAGCAGCTCACCCGAAGAGGAAAGGGTGTTCCAGGCATTTGCGGTCAGCGAGGTATTAAAGCCCCGGGAACGGTCCAGCAGCGTATAATGATAATCGCCGTTTTCGATCAGCCGCTCTGCATCCACGACATAGATCCCCGCGCTGGAGCTGATCCAGGCCTCCCCCTCGGGGGAAAAATACATATCGTAATTATTGGAATAGGGGAAACGATCCAGCCGCACCACCCCCGGAGAGCCGTCTCCCTTCGGGTCGTAGTACAGGGAATTGCTGGTCACATAGAAAAAGCCCTCCGCATAGGGGATGATCCTTAAGACGACGGCCGTTTCCAGTCCCTGCTCCTCTCCGATATGGGCAGCGATCCTGTCCTCCTTTAAGAGGTAGATGCCGTCCCCGTCCGTGCCTGCAAGAACTGCATCCTTTCCCGGGGACTCCACCATCGTCAGGATCTGGGAGGCCGCAAGCCCCTGCGCCGTTCCGATGGTGGAGACGACCTTCCCCTCCCGGATCACATTGATCCCCTGATTGCTCGAGGCATAGATCGTGCCGTCGGATAATTCCAGCACCTGCCGGAAGCGGCCGCCGAGGGTTCCCGCCGTTTCCTCATTATAGGCGGTGAGCGCTGCGTTCCTCCCCGGCTTCTCCACACAGATCAGCCCTTCCTTCCCGTAGGTGGAAAACCAGAGCCTGCCCTTTTTATCGGCGGCGATATGGCGCACGCGGACGCCCTTCAGGCGCTCCAGAAAAGGATAATCCTTCGAAACGGCGGTCCTTTCATCCAGCACGAACACGCCATCGTCCGTCCCGATATAAAGCTCCTGCCCGGAAACGGCAACAGTGTTCACCACCTCGGGAGAAACGCCTCCCCGGACAAAAAGATTCCGGAAGGGATTCGGGGCATATTCCAGGATGCCCTGCTTATTTGAGGCAAAACAGATATTCCCCTGATAATCCACCAGCGCATTGGAAACGGAGCTTTCAAAGTCCTCCTGCCGCAGGTCAATGAGATCACCGTCCTTTTTCAGGCAGCCAAGACCGTTTTCCGCGCAGAAAAAACAGTCCTCACGGGGGCGGTCATAGAAAAAACCGTTGAAATAGGAAATATTCTCCGTAAAGATCAGCTCATCCCGCTGGAGATGATCCCCGGCAAGCGTCAGCAGCTCGATATACGAGGAGGATGTCCCGGCCGCCAGGATGCCCTCCCCCATCGCGCAGACCTTTGTGTAGTAGATACCTCCTTCGCCGTATTCCCGGGGCCCGATGAGCTTTCCGTTCTGCAGCGCGAAGAGCCTTCCGCTGTCCGTGACGCCTGCCAGCGTCCCGTCTTCCATGCAGCTCAGGGAAGTGACTCCGCCCAGCGCCTCCCACGCCTTTTCGGAGACGCAGCGCCCCTCGGGATCGATCCTGCTCATCCCGGCGACCGTCCCCACATAGAGATTTCCTTTTTCATCCTCCGCCAGGGAACGGATCGCATCGGCCTTCAGGCCATCCTTTGCGGTAAAGAAACGGGTTTCCCCGGAATCCGGAGAAAAGCGGCAAAGCCCCGTATCATTCGTCCCGATCCAGAGCCTGCCCTCCCTGTCCACAAACAGCACCATCACATTATAGATGCCCTCTGCCGGCACCGTCTTCTCGAACCGCACCCCGTCATAACGGTAAAGTCCGGAATAGCTGCCGGCCCAGAGATAACCGTCGGGCGTCTGCGCGATCGCGTTGATCTCGGCGGCCGCAAGGCCGTCCGCGCTGTCGTAAAATACGGCTTCGTAATCGGAAAGATATTCTTCGGAAGCCGCTGCCAGGACGGGAAGCGGCGGCAGCAGCAGCAGAAAAAAGAGGATGGAAAAAACAAGCTTCATATTCATCCCTGCGCCGGATATCAGTTGAGGCGGATATTCTCGATCCCCCGGGAGGTGACAAGCGTATAGCGATAGCCTCCGCCCGGGATCGCCAGCATCACGGGGCCGTTGAAGGCTGTGCTCAGCTTGTGGATGCCGGAGAGGGACCAGACCTCGCATTCCGTTGAATTATAGGCCATGACAGAGCCGTCCCCGGTGGCGATATCCGTATAATCCAGATCCAGGGGAAAGCTGCACCGAAGCGCCCCCGAAAGCTCATAGGTATCCACCCGGTAACGGGCTTTTCCCGTGCTGTCCCCGAACACCAGATTCACAAGGCCTTCCCCGGCATAAGCGGAAAGCACCCGCTCCTGAAGGAAAACCTCCGCCTGGCTCACCGGGATCTCCTTCCCGGCGTAAAACATCAGCCGGCTGTCGGAGACGGCATAGGCCGTTTCGTCATTCAGAAAGCCCACCACCGGCACCACCTGGCCCACATAATCATAGCCGGCCACATATCTGTCCGCGAAATTCTGGCCCACGGAGCCGAAATTATAAAAGCTGACGCTGGTCTTGAACTCCCCTCTGTCCGCATAGAGAAAGCTGACGGCAAAAAGCGTAGCCTTCGGCGAGAGCGCAATGGCAAGGGGATACCCGCTGACGGACATGCTGGTCTTAAAGCCCACCAGCTGCTCTCCCTGCGGATTGTAAAGATTGATCCAGGTGGTCTCCCCGTCCAGCTCCAGCGCGGCCACGATCCCGTTTTCCGCGATGGCCGCGCCGCGGATCGGCAGCGTCGTGTTGATCTGCCCCAGCACCTCCCGTTCCCCCACCAGATACAGGGAACGGCCGTTTTCATCATAGAGCACGCCGCAGCCGCCGCTGACCGCCGCCCGGGGATCCTGCAGCTCAAAGGTCACATCCCAGAGCTTCTGCCCGGAGGCATCGATCCCATGGGCGCCGTCCTTGCTGTAAACGAGGATGCTGTGGCCCAGGCGCTTATGCACCGTTCCGGGGATCGCGTCTCTGGGGCTGAAGGAGGTGACCTCATAGCCGGTATATTCCCGGTTCTGATCATTCTGATACAGGATCACGCAGACAATGGCGATCGCGGCAACGATCAGAAGGGTCCTGTAGACCAGCCTGACCCGGTGCAGCTTCGTCTGCCGCGCCAGCTTTTTTAAGGCGCTTTCCTTTTTCGGCCCCTCGTACTTTACGATATCCGCCAATTAAAGCTCCACCCTTCCCTCCAGTGCCCGCAAAAGCGTCACCTCGTCGATATTCTCCAGCTCCCCCCCTACGGGAACACCGCTGGCGATCCGCGTGACCCTGATTCCCGCCGGCTTGATCAGCTTCGCGATATACATCGCCGTGGTCTCTCCCTCAAGGCTTGAACCGGTGGCCAGGATCACCTCATCCACCTCGCCTTCAAGCCTTTCGATCAGCTCCTTTAAACGGATATCCTTTGGTCCCACGCCCAGCATCGGGGAGATCGCGCCATGGAGCACATGATAAACACCCTCGAAACGACCGGTTTTCTCATATGCCGCCATATCCCGGGGCGTCTCCACCACCATGATCTGCTTTTTATTTCTGGCGGGGTCGGCGCAGACCGGACAAAGCTCCTCATCACAGAAGGTCTGGCAGCTTTTGCAGAGCCGGATCCTTTCCCTGGCCTC
>CAMOOZ010000331.1 GCA_946621895.1 uncultured Lachnospiraceae bacterium
AAGGGGCAGGGCCTTTTTGTCCGGAATGTCTTAAAGACCTACTTTAAAAGCATGCCCGTCCAGGATCAGCGCTCCATGCTGGCCGGGGCACTGCGAAACTGCAAAAAGATGCCTGCGGCCGGGCAGGAGCAGCAGCGCAAAAATCTGTCGGAGGATGAGGAGCTGAACCTGATGTCGGATATGCTGGGAGGCATGTTCAAGGGGGCGGGACCCTTGTTCCAGAAGATGCTGCAGGGACTTCCGGCAAAGGATTTTCCGGAGGGGATGAAGAAGGCCATTGAGGATACGCAGGATAATCTGGCCTCCATCCCGGAAAAGGTGATCAAAAACCATATGAATGCCATTATCGGGCGAAGCAACGGAAAGATCGAGAAGATCGAAGTGAAAAGATCTTTGGGCGCCGCTTCCGTGGGCCAGGCTTTTCTTTGCAGGATGTACGGGCCGGGGCTGGGGGATGCCGGCCGGGAGGTGGTGGTCAAGCTTCTTCGTCCCGATGTGCGAAACCGTATGATGCGCGAGAAGGAGACGATGTTAAACGCCGCCAGGATGACGGACCGCGAGGGCAAGCAGGAATATGAGATCCGCGAAATGGAGCAGAAAAAGCAGATCGGCGGCATGGAGGCCACCTATATGGGGAATCTCCAGCGCATCGAGGAGGAGCTGGATCTGACCATTGAGGTGAAAAACTGCGAGAAGGGCGCTATCTATGACAAGGATATTGAAAAAGAAGAAAAGGTAAACGGCAAGCTCAAAAAGGTAAAGGCGGAAAAGCTGGCCCGTTCCATGAAGATGAGCAGCCTGGCCGATCCCACCAGCGATTCCTGCATCATGGAAAAGGCGGGCTCAAAGACCGTCAAGCGCTATATGTCGGATACCAGAGAGCTGATGACGGAAAAGCTCCGCAGGTTCTGTGAGACGGAAAAGGTGAAAGATGAGGATAACAATGAGCGGGAGGTGCTGAAAAGGGAGAAGGATGGTTCCTTCAAGCTGAGGGGAAACTTAAACAATGAAGAGAAGAACGAGCTTATACAGATCTATGAGGAGCTGGATGCGCTGCTTACCGATGTGGAAAAGCGGCAGCAGGGCCTGCTTCAGCTGACGCAGAAATGGGTGACGGAAGGAATCTACGAAAAGGGCTATTACCATGGGGATCTCCACGCCGGCAATATCATGATCAGCGAGAATGATCCGGGTGTGACCGCAATCGATTTCGGAAACGCGACTGAGCTGACCGAAGAGCAGCAAAAGCATGTGACCATTATGATGACGGCGGCCGCCGCTTCGGAGGTGGAGCTTTTCCGCCACAGCTTCCATATGCTTTTGCAGAACACGCCGGAAGAGGTATACCAGGACAAAAAGGACGAGCTGACCGCGATGCTGGAGGAGGTCTTCAGCCTTGGCACCAAGGAAGACGCCGGCCAACGCATCGCTGTGGCCCTGGTGAAGGCACAGGAGCTGGGGCTGGAGCTTCCGCCCGTTATCGCCAACTTCTCCTCCGGGCAGATGCGTCTGCAGAACACCGTGAACGACATGAACAGCCTGTTCAAGGATTTAAGGAGCAATGTGGCAATGCTGAGCAAAATCGAGAAGCCCCAGAAAAAAAACCATGGGAGCCTGGATCCGATAGCGCAAACGCTCGATAATACAACTCTGAACACGACAAAGGAGCGGCGCAATACCTTCACACTTATGCTGAAGAAGTTCGAGGTGACACAGGAAAAGGACTATAAAAAACTGCTGAAGGATAAGGATTCGAGGGCGGAATTCGCAGTGAAGTATTCGCTGCCGGTGCTGGATGACAGTCTGGAAAAAGAGATGGATCGGGTGAACGAGATATTGCGTACAGGAAAGCTTACAGACAAAGAGAAGGAAGCAGCCAGGGATAATGATTTTGAGCTGCAGGACCTTTTCCCGGCGCTGAGCAGCTATAGGATGAGCCTGCAAAAGGCTGCCCAGAAAAAAATGAAGGATAAGTCTGAGGATGGTGATGAGTATTTCAACAGGCTTAATCTTGTGACCATGGCGCTTGGCACAGTGGTGGACTTAATCAAAAAGCCCGCCCAGGGAATTCAGATACAAGATAAGAAGACGAATAAGAACATAAAGGTAAAAGTCTCTTCTCTGGATGAACTGATGGAACAGATCCGCCAGTATGATGAAATATCCGGCGGGAAGCAGAAGCTTTCCTTTTATGATGAACGGCTGGTGCAGGGGGGCGCACTGCAGCGCACGGTCAAAGCATTTTATCAGGCGCAGGATAAGGGCGCTTCCGAGGAGGAGTTGGACCGCCTTGCGGATGAGGTATGGAAAGCCTATGAGGCGCAGCACGGAGAACAGGAAAAAGCGATGGTAGCAACGAGTGTTGGTTATTTGAACCATAACCTGATGCAGAAGCTTCCGAACGCGGAAAAGTTTGAGGATCAGCAATATATGCAGGAATTAAAGGGGAATATGGAGATTTTCCGGGATATCGCGGAAAGCTGTGAGGATAATAAGGTAAACGGGGAGGAGCTGAAAGCCGAGAAAGGGAAGTTCCTGGAGATCTTTGAAAAGAGCATACAAAACAAGGAGGCATGTCTGCAAAACAAGGAGGAGTTGGAAAAGGCCTTTAAAAGCTTTACGGCTGTTCTTGATGTGGCTCGTGTTGCAAAGCTTCGGGAGCTGTCCCAAACGGTAGAGGCCGAGAAGCGGTCAGCAAAGAAGCACTATGGAACGAAGGACCCGGCGAATTTCCTCTCCATCATGGGAGATGTGATCTCGAATTATCTCATGAAAACGGGTAAGCGCCTGGGCTATTTTACCGCCATAAGGCTGGAAAAGAAGCTGGATGCGGAGGGTACCTGACGGGAGGTGAGTTTGAATATGAAGATTGTGCTGTTGGATCAGGAGAATGTGAAGTATTTTTACGGACTGGACCCCTTTTCCTATCTGGACGCCCCGCTCTCCCCGGAGATCATCCCGTTGGGCGCGGTAAGCGAGGGGGAGGAGCAGGATGAGCCGGCGGGACTGATCATTCTGGAATCTTATCCGGATAAGCTGCTCATCCGCTGGCTTTTCGTGGATCCCGAAAAGAGGGGCCAGGGTTACGGGGACGCGCTGCTTTCCGCCGCCTTTGAGGCAGCGGAGCGGTTGGATAAAAAGGCGGTCGCGGCAATGTACGGCAAGGAACCGGAAAGAAAGGACCTCTGCCCGAAAGAAAGGGAGTATTTTCAATATCATGGCTTTGACAGTGAGACGGTGCCAGGGGATTACGGGGAGCCGATGTCCGTGATCTATATGGATGATGTTGACGCGCATATCATTTGATGGAGGCAATGTTTATGGCTGAAATGGAAGTGCTGAAGAAAAAGCAGAAGGAATTTGAGCTGATACAGCAGAAAGAGAACGGGCTTCAACGCTCAAAGACCTTTAGCCCACAGCAAAGGCAGATGGAGCGGCGCCTGGAGCAGGGGATGAAGCAGCAGATCAACCGGGAAGACCTGCAGCAGAGGCGCGAAGCGGAAAAGCAGGCGGGCCTGGCGCAAAAACAGATCCCGGAGCAGGAGATCCCTGCCGAGGTCATGAAACAGATGGAGACGGAATATGCCGCGATCCATAAGGGCAAGACGATGAGCGATAAGCAGCGCAAGGATGCCCGAAAGGATTACCGGAAGAAGATCAAACGCACCGGGGAAGCCCAAAAGATCCTGGAGGAGTACAACGGCAATATCCATGAAACCGCCAACCTGATTCTCCAAAAAGCTAAATCCGTTGTCGGAAAGAACGATCTGGTGGGGAATGTACGGAAAAATCAGATGGCCGCCGCCTGGCTTGGCGCCTTTACGGGAGAAAGCCCTATCGGCATGGTGAACACCCTGCTGAGGCTTTCCGTTAAGGCGAAGGATGCCACGCCGGAGCAGGCGGAGCGGAAAGCGCTGGCGATCGAGAAGATGTTCCAGGCCATCCTGGATTACGATATCAGCAAGCTGAAATACAAAAATGGCGATGATTTCCTGAAAAACGCGGCCGAAAACATGAAGATCTGCGGCCTTGCGATGGAGATGGATCACCAGCTTGCCAGCTATCGTGAGCTTGTGGAGTTGGGGAAACTGGAAAAGCCCGTTAATCCCAAGATCGTCAATGAGGTGGATGCCCGGGTCAATCTGATGATGTCCGCCATGAACAGGGTTGAGAGCAAGCTTTATGTCATGGCCAGCGAGAAATATGCCATGATGGATAAGGACTCGGCGGATAGCATGTCTGACGATTATATGGATCAAAAAATAGACGAAGCGAAAAGCATAGCCGAAAATGCGCAGCTGCCGCCGGAGGTCAGAAAGAAGGCCGAGAGCGACATAAAATACTACAAAAACCTGAATAAACTCCGGGACTTTGACGAGGTCAGGGATAAGACTCATCGCTTTAAACGGGGGGATGATCCGGAAAAACTCCTGGCCGCACATCGAAAGGAAGTGAATCAGAAGCATCCGATCCCCAAGGGCTATAAAGAAGTGCTGCGTATGTTTAAGGCGGAGGAGGAAATCCGAAGCATCGAAAAGGATGGTATAGAGCGGTTCAGGCAGAGCGCGAAGCACAGGCTGAAGGAGCATGCGTTACATGTAAACAGCGATGTCAGATCCGCTGCGCATAGTAAACGGGAGGCCCGTGAGTTTTCCTATATGACATTTGGGAAGCACTGGGATATCCTGCGCACAGACCAGGCGATGCGCCGGAAGATGATTCAGAAATATTACGGCGCGCTGCAACGCGGAAGGAAGAGTCTGGATGAA
>CAMOOZ010000332.1 GCA_946621895.1 uncultured Lachnospiraceae bacterium
CCACGTTGTCGATGTCCAGGCCCCTTGCCGCCACATCCGTGGCGATCAGGATCTGCGCCTTTCCGGATTTGAACAGCCCCATCACAAGATCGCGCTGGTTTTGCGTCAGATCGCCGTGCAGACCCTCCGCCGCGTAATGCTCGCCCTTCAGAAAATCCGCCAGCTCCGCCACCCGCAGCTTTGTGTTGCAGAAGATCAGCGCCCTTCTGGGATTGTAATAATCCAGCAGCCGGATCAGCACGGCGTTTTTCTGTTCCCTGGGCACCCAGTAGGAATACTGCTTCACCAGATCCACGGTGATCTCCTGCCCCGTGACCCGGATAAACTCCGCATCCTGCTGGAATTTTTTCGTCAGCTCAAGGATCGGCGCGGGCATCGTGGAGGAAAAAAGCCCCGCCTGACGCTCCTGCGGCACCTCGGAAAGGATCGTTTCCATATCCTCCCTGAAGCCCATGTCCAGCATCTCATCCGCTTCATCCAGCACAACGATGCCCACATGATCCGTCCGGATCGTCTTTCTGCGCATATGGTCCATGATCCTGCCGGGCGTGCCCACAATGACCTGGACGCCGCCCTTTAACGCTCTGATCTGCCTGCTGATGTCCTGGCCGCCGTAAACGGGGAGCACCCTGATCCCTTCCATATATTTCGCAAATTTGTGCAGCTCCCCGGCCGCCTGGATCGCCAGCTCCCTGGTGGGACAGATCACGAGTGCCTGCGGGGCGCGAGACTCGGGATCGATCTTTTCTAAAAGCGGAAGGCCGAAGGCGGCGGTCTTCCCCGTTCCCGTCTGGGCCTGCCCGATCACATCCCGGCCCTCCCGCATCACCGGGATGGCCTGCTCCTGGATGGGCGTCATTTCCGTGTAACCCATTTCCTCTATCGCCCGGAGGATACGGGAGTCTAAGCTGCTGTAAAATTCTGCCATATGATGTTTCCTTTCCGAATGATTCGTTTTCTTTATTTCGAGCAACCCATTTTACATGATCCGGCTGCCTGGTTCTGTGATTACGGGCGGAAGCCTTCGCCTGAAAATGAAGACTGTGAACTTCTCGTATACCCATTTAATTTTCAGATAAATATCAACAATTCATCCGATTAAAAAAAAATAAAATTTTTTTTCAAAAAGTGCTTGACAATTCTTTTGGCCTGTAGTATCTTATACTCAACACAAGGGAAGAGACGAGATCGGATCCCGGGAGCTTTCCAGTCACGGACACCATGACAACTCACTGAAGGAGACAGGGGACCAGGCTTCAGACGCTTTAATCAGATATGATTCCAGTCCCAGCCGATCATGGAAAACGAAAGTGAGCCGCAGGAAGGTCGTAAAAGGAAGGATCTGAAGGCAGCATTCCGGAAGTGAAAATTTCATAGGAGGTACGGTCCAATGGACAGTGCACAGTAAGGTGCCATCGGCTTGAGGCATAGAACCGGGTCGGTGGCATCTTCATGTTCTCTTCTTTTCTCTTCCGGTGCTTTTCCTGACGCTTCCGCAGGCTGCTGTGATCCTGTTTCCGTCATCCCGGATCAGCATGGCCGCTTTATCTATTCTCCTCTATTCCGGCGGTTTTTCTGCCGGAATATTTGACTTTCAGGTGTAATCTATCAGGTTCCCGATTTATCGTGTCAGTTATTCAGTATCCGGACATATTTTAACGGCGTCCGGTAATTCATTCCCTTGATGCAGATCCCGTTTCGCTTGTTCGAGGCATTGATCACCTGCCCTCCCCCGATATAGATCGCCACATGATTGATCGTGCTGCGCTTGCCGTAAAAGATCAGATCCCCGGGCTTTAACTGTGAAGCCGAGATCTTCGTCCCGCAGTTTGCCTGCGCCTTTGAGGAATGCGGCAGGGAGATGCCAAACTGCTTAAAGATCTGCATCACATAGCCGGAGCAGTCCGCGCCCTTGGTCAGGCTCGTGCCCCCCCAGACATAGGGGTTTCCGAGAAACTTCTTCGCATAGTTCACCAGGTCGATGCGGGTGTCGGACACCCCCTGCCCATAGGCCAGCTCCTTCATGCTGACCGCCTTTTCCAGGCTGATCGCGACATTTACATAGTCTGCGGAGACATACAGCTCGTCGTCGTCCACATAGACCTTGACCCAGTTATCCTGTTCCTCGATGACCTCCAGCTGCTCGCCCTCCGCGACCAGCGTCACGATATCCGCCTCGAGGCTAGGCTCCTCTCGCACCCTTAAGCCCCCTGTGGTGGAGGTGGCCATGACCGCGGCTTCATTTCTTGCCCTGCGGATCGCCATGGGCCCCGTCAGCAGATAATCCGCGAAAACATAGCCTTCCACCTTGCCGGACTTGATATAATACCAGTCTCCGTCCCGGGAAAGCACCTCGCAGCCCGCATTTTTCGGGAGCTTCCCCACGAGCTTGCCTTCCTTTTCCGGCTTCTCCCGGATGTTCAGATTATTGTCCTCGGTTCCGGCCAGGCCGATGTGGGTATAGCCGAAATACTTGCCCTTTGCGTTTTCCCAGGCCTCCACATACTCATCCCGGGTAAACTCTTCCGCCATGAATGCCGAGATCCCCGCGATGGGAAGGCGTTTCGCGATCGGTCCGGAAGCCGCCTGCGTCCTGATCGGAGCAAGAGTAAGCAGAAGGAAAAGCAAAAGAACAGGCAGCGCAGGATATTTCGCGAAATACTGCCTGGCGCCGGCCAGATCCCTTTGCAGCATCTCCTTCAGCTTTTCCAGATCCGCGAATTTCCTTTCCTTTCTCGTATGATGGAGAAATTCCAGACGGACCTGCCTTCCGTAAAGCTCCTCATCAAAATCAAGCAGATGCGTTTCCACGCCCAGCTGTGCTTTTTTTTCGGCGGTCGGCTTTCTGCCCACATTGGTCATGCCGAAAAGCTGCCGGGCTTTTTCATCGGATGCGCCGGGCAGCTTTGTGCCCTCGTGTGCCGGATGCAGATGCAGCAGCGTATAATAGACCCCTCCCGGCGGCAGAAGCTTGTCCGGGGCAGGGATCAGATTCAGCGTGGGGAAACCGAGGGTATGGCCCAGATGCGCTCCCCGCACCACCTCCCCGGAAAGGGAAAAGGATCTTCCCATCAGGGCATTCACCTTTTCCATATGTCCCGCGTGCAGCTCCTCTTTGATATAGCTGGAGGAGATCTCTCTTCCGTTATCCGTGAGCTTATGGAGGATGCGCAGCGAAAAACCGTGCTGCGGGGCAAGCCTCTGCAGCAGCGCCGGGTTTCCGCGGCCGCCCTTTCCGAAGGAAAGATCGTCTCCCGCGGCGATCAGCCTTGCCTTCAGGCGTCTGACCAGATATTCCCGGGCAAACTCCTCCGCGGGGATTGCTGCCGTTTTCTGATCAAAGGGAAATTCGACCAGGCAGTCAATGCCGAGCGATGCAAGGAGACTGCGCTTTTCATCGGCTGTCAGCAGATTCTTTTCCGGTTTCCCGGAGAAAAAAGCCCCGGGCGATGGGATAAAGGTCACGACCACGGCAGCCAGACCCTGCTCCTTTGCCCGGAGGATCTCGTTTAAGATCGTCATATGACCCAGATGCAGTCCGTCAAACTTGCCGATCGTTATCGCGGACGGCTTATCCAGGGAAAAATCCAGTGTATCGGAAATCAGCATTTCGCTTCAGTTTCTCTCCAAAAGCGCCTTTATCCGGTCAACGGGGATCAAAGCCTCCTCTGCCTTTCCCGCCTGAAAAAGCGTCTCAAATTCCCTGATCGTCAGGGCGTCCGTCAGCAGAAAGCTGCCCACCCTGGTCCGGACAAGCGAATCCATGCAGGCGCCTGTTCCGAGCCTTTCGCCGATATCATGGATCAGCGTCCGGATATAGGTGCCCTTTCCGCAGCGGACATAAAGCTCAGCTCTGTTTTTCTTTAAGGAAAGAAGCCTGATCTCGGGGATATCCGCCCATTTTGTCTTTCGCTCGATGACCTCGCCCCTTCTGGCCAGATCATAAAGCTTCTTCCCCTTTACCTTCCGCGCGGAATACATCGGGGGAAGCTGGTCATAGCCCGGCATGAATTCTTCGAAAAGCTTTTCCAGCGGGCCGCTTTCCGGGAAACAGTCCTCTTTTCTCGAAAGCACATTGCCTGTGATATCCTGTGTATCCGTGGTCAGGCCGAATAAAGCGCCGGCCTTGTATTCCTTTTCATGCGCCATCAGGGGATCCGAAAGCTTTGTCGCGGCGCCGAACAGGATCGGCAGCACGCCCTCCGCCATCGGGTCGAGCGTTCCGCCATGGCCGATGCGCTTTTGCTTTGTGATCCCGCGGAGCACCGCAATGGCGTCCATGGAGGTAAAGCCCTTTTCCTTATTCAGGATCAGCACGCCGTCAAGCATCGGCGGATTTCTCCTCCCCCGAAGCGGTTATTTTTTCCATTGCTTTTTCATCGGCCAAAGCATTCCCGCCGTCCGGGCGCATAGCCGCCCCGCATCCCTTTGCGGGAGCAAACGATGATCCATCGCCGGGGGAATCCGTCCCGGGAAATAGCTGCGCCTTCACCTGGGAAACGATGATGTCCATGCATTCCCAGCCCTCTCCGGTCATATTGCAGCCGGCGGCCCTGATATGCCCGCCGCCCCCATGCTGCTCGGCGATCCGGGCCACATCCGTCTCCCCGGAGGAACGCAGGCTAAGCTTGTTTTCCCCGTTATCCAGCGGATAAAGGAGCACGGCGCAGTCCACGCCCCTTGTTTCCCGGAGCTTTGAGACGATGCCGTCCAGCTGTCCGGCATGGATATGGAATTCCTTCATCTCCTCTCTGGTCAGCACGGAACCGATCATCCTTCCCTCCAGAAATAGCCTTGCGTTCAGGAGCGCCCTGCCCATGATCCGGTTCTGGTTATAGCTTTTTTCATAAAAGGTCCGGGCGATCAGGGCGGAAAAATCAAAGCCGTAGGAGATCAGCTCCGCCGCTGTCCGCAGGGTTTCGGATGAGGTATTGGAATACTGGAAAACCCCGGTATCGTGGACGATCCCCATATAGATCGACTGCGCTATTCCCGCATCCACCAGATCCTTATCCATCAGGGAATAGACCAGCTCACAGGTGCTGGAAGCATCGGGCACGATATAATTGTGCTCACCCGTCCCCGGATTCGAGACATGATGATCAATATTCACTTTGCGCTTTGCGGCATCAAAGAATTTTTCCGCTCCTCCAAGCCTGTCCTTCCCGCAGTCCAGCGAAAAAAACAGGTCAAAGGGAGAGGCCGAAGGATTGAAATTCGTCCGGATCCTCTCCGTCCCGGGAAGGCCTTTAAACTCCGTCTGCAGCTGGTCCAGAAAGATCTCGATCACCGCGTCGGGGCAGAGCTTTTTCAAATAGATGCCAAGTGCCGCCGCGGCGCCGATGCAGTCCCCGTCCGGGCTGATATGCCCGCCGATGCCGATGCTTTTAACGCCATCTGTCAGCTGTGCAAGAGTCCAGTCCGGCTTTACCACTCCTCTGTTTCCTTTCCTTCTTCGTAGATCCTGTCCCAGTCGTCCGAGACATGGCGTTTTTCGTCCTCTTCGATCACATCCCCGATCTTTTTGCTGATCTCCACCCCATAGGCGATGGAATCCGAAGGGAAAAAGAACAGCTCGGGCGTATTGCGCAGGTTCAGCGCATGGGCAAGCTCCCGCCGCAGATAGCCGGAGGCCGCCTTTAAGCCCTCCATCGTGTTCTCCAGCTCCTTTTTCTCCCCCAGCACGGACACATAGACCCGGCAGGTCTTCAAGTCCGTGGCCACCTCGCAGGAAACCACGGAAGTAAAGGGATGGATCCGGGGATCCTTTAATCCGGCGCGAAGCTCCTCCGAGAGAAACTTTCTTACCTCTTCGTTGATCCGGATGTTTTTGATGCTGTTCTTTTTCATCGCTTAAGTCCTGGGCACTTCCACCATGATATATGCTTCCACTCTGTCCAGCTCTTCTATTTTGTCAAAGCCATCGAAGACAAGGCCGCATTCATAGCCCTCCTTCACCTCCTTGACATCATCCTTGAAGCGCTTCAAGCTCTTTAATTCACCTTCGTAGATCATCTCGTCGCCGCGGTAGATCCGGATGCGGGAGCCGCGCTCGATATGGCCGTCCAGCACATAGGAGCCGGCGATATTGCCGATGGCCGAGGCATGGAAGATCTGGCGCACCTCCGCATGTCCGATGATCTTTTCTTCATAAACAGGGGCAAGCATGCCCTTCATTGCCGCCTCGATATCCTCGATCGCCTGATAGATGACCTTATAGAGACGCACATCCACGCCTTCATGCTCGGCGCTGGCCTTTGCCTGCACATCGATCTTCACATTAAACCCGATGATGATCGCGTTGGAGGCGCCTGCCAGGGATACATCGGATTCCGTCACCTGGCCTACGCCGCTGTGGATCACCTTGACGATGACCTCGTCATTGGAAAGCCGGACGAGAGAATCCTTCAGCGCCTCCACGGAGCCCTGGACATCTGCCTTTAAGACGATGTTCAGCTCTTTTAAGTCGCCCACCTTGATCTGCTCATACAGGTCATCCAGGCTCATCCGCTGCTTCGTATCCTGAAGCATCTTTTCCTTGTGCTCGGCGATGAAGGTGTCCGCATAGGACTTGGCGGTCTTGTCATCCTTATGGGCGATGAGCACATCCCCCGCCTCGGGAACGGCGGAAAGCCCCAGGATCTCCACCGGTGTCGAGGGCCCTGCGGCCTTGATCCGCTTGCCCTTGTCATCCATCATCGCGCGGACCTTGCCGTGGCTTGCGCCGGCGGACACGAAATCTCCCCCATGGAGCGTGCCCTTCTGGACGAGCACCGTGGCCACGGGCCCCCTGCCCTTATCCAGCTCGGCTTCAATGACGATCCCTCTGGCCGCCCGGTTCTTATTCGCCTTCAGCTCCAGGATATCCGCGGTGAGCAGGATCGTTTCCAAAAGATCCTGGATCCCCTCGCCCTTCTTTGCGGAGATCGGGACAAATTCCGTGTTCCCGCCCCAGTCAACGCTTGTCAGGTCATATTCCGTCAGCTCCTGCTTGACCCTGTCCACATTCGCATTGGGCTTATCGATCTTGTTCACCGCCACGATGATCTCGACGCCCGCGGCCTTCGCATGATTGATCGCCTCGATCGTCTGCGGCATCACGCCGTCATCCGCCGCTACCACAAGCACCGCGATATCCGTGGAATTGGCGCCGCGCATACGCATTGCGGTAAAGGCCTCGTGGCCCGGCGTATCCAAAAAGGTCACGCTTCTGTCCCCGACCTTCACGCTGTAGGCGCCGATGGCTTGGGTGATGCCGCCC
>CAMOOZ010000333.1 GCA_946621895.1 uncultured Lachnospiraceae bacterium
CTGGAGCAGCGCTACGCGGAGCTGAAAAGCTGTCTTTTGATGAAAGAAAAATACGAGAAGAGCAGATATGGCCTATAGTCTGGAGAACAAGCTTGTCATTGGCGTGTCGTCCAGAGCGCTCTTTGATATGAGTAAGGAGAACGCCATTTTTGAGGCGGAAGGGGCGAAAAGCTTTGTGGCCTATGAACGGGAGCACGAGGATGATATCCTGCTTCCCGGGCCGGGCTTTCCTCTGGTCAGATCACTGCTGCAGCTAAATGACCTCCCCGGAGGGCATACCGGCGTGGAGGTGATCGTGATGTCCAGAAACAGTCCCGATTCCAGCCTCCGGGTCTTTAATGCGATCGAGCATTACGGCCTTTCCATTGCCAGGGCTGTTCTGGTCAGCGGGGCGCAGCTGGCTCCCTATCTCAGTGCTTTCCGGACAGATCTTTTTCTCTCCGCCTATGAGGATGATGTGCAGTCTGCCGTGAATTCCGGCATTGCCGCCGGGATCATCTTCGGCAGCGGTCTTACCGAGGGGGAGACTTATAGTAATGAAAAGGGGTCTTTTCGCCAGATCCGCATCGCCTTTGACGGGGATGCCGTGCTGTTTGCCAACGATTCCGAGAAGGTCTATCAGGAGGGAGGGCTGGAGGCTTTCGAGCAGAATGAAAAGCAGAATGCCAGAAATCCGCTTTCCGCGGGTCCGTTCGCAAAATTCCTGAAGACGATCTCGGAGCTGCAGAATGAGTATTCAGAGGAAGAGTCTCCCATAAGGACAGCCTTGGTCACCTCCCGGAGCGCGCCGGCCCATGAAAGGGTGATCCGCACGCTGAGGGCCTGGGATGTAAGAATAGACGAAGCCTTTTTTCTGGGCGGGATCCCCAAAAAAGAGGTGCTGAAGGCTTTTCGGGCGGATATTTTCTTTGATGATCAGGATGTGCATACGAATCCTGCCGCCGGGGGGGTGCCAAGCGCCAGAGTGCCCTGGGTGGAGGCAAAGAAGGAGGCGTGAAAAAAGCAGTGAGCATGTTTTTCCGGTGAGCCAACAGGTACCCGTCAGATGTGGTGAAGACACGGAGACAGAAAAGAGCAGAACAATTACATCATGGGAGGGATTTGAAGCATTCCCGGGCGCGCTGATCCGCTGGTACCAGGAGAACAGAAGAACTCTCCCCTGGAGAGAGGATCCTTCCCCGTATCATGTGCTGGTCAGCGAGATCATGCTCCAGCAGACCAGAGTGGAGGCGGTAAAGGGCTATTATCAGCGGTTTCTTGCCGAGTTTCCGGATATCTGGAGTCTGGCAGGGGCCGATCAGGACAGGCTGCTGAAGGTCTGGGAAGGCCTTGGCTATTATTCCCGGGTCAGGAACCTGCAGAAGGCGGCCTGTGATGTCTGCTTCCGATTCCGGGGAGAGATCCCGTCGTCCTATGAAGAGCTGCTGAGGCTTCCGGGAGTCGGACCCTATACCGCCGGCGCTGTGGCTTCCATCGCCTTCGGCCAGCCGGAGCCTGCGGTGGACGGAAATGTGTACAGGGTGCTTTCCAGACTTCGGGCGGATGAACGGCGGATCGACCTGCCGGACACGGTGCGCATGATCCGCAGGGAGGTGAAGGAGATCCTTCCGGCCGATTCCCCCGGCAGCTTTAACCAGGGGCTGATGGAGCTGGGGGCTTTGGTCTGCCTTCCCAGGGGAGCTCCGCTCTGCGAAGTGTGTCCCATCGCTTTTTGCTGCAGGGCAAAAATGCAGGGAACCCAGGCGGATTATCCGAAAAAGGGCATGAAAAAGACCGTTCGCATCGATGAGAAAACGGTGCTCTTAATCAGGACGGGGGAGCTTTTCGCCCTCCGGAAAAGACCGGGAAAGGGGCTTCTCGCCGGGATGTATGAGTTTCCGACGCTGGAGGGCAAAAGGAAACGGAAGGAGGTTCTGAACTGGTTAAAGGAGCTCGGCCTTAAGGCGTTAAGAATAAAAAAGCTGCCGTTAAAAACACATGAGTTCACGGGCAGGCAGTGGCGGATGAGCGGCTATTATGTGCTGGCCGAGGAAATGGAAGAAAACACGCTGCGGGGCGAAGGAACTGATTTTCTTTTTCTGGAGCTCGAAAGGACCCGGGGAGAATATCCGATCCCCAGCGCCTATGCCGCTTATGCGGAGTATCTGGGGCTGCAGATCGGATATGATAAATGGAAGGAGGACACAAATTGAAGCTTTTGACCTTTGCGATACCCTGTTATAATTCTGCGGAATATATGGATAAGGCCATCCGGTCGATCCTCCCGGGCGGAGAGGATGTGGAGATCCTGATCGTGGACGACGGTTCCACGGACAGGACGGCGGAGATCGCCGATGCTTATGAGAAGGAATATCCCGGGATCTGCCGCGCGATCCATAAGGAAAACGGCGGTCATGGCTCTGCGATCAATGCGGGGATCAGCGAGGCCAGAGGGATCTATTTTAAGGTGGTGGACAGTGATGACTGGGTCTCCGGCAGAGCCTATGCAAAGATCCTCCAGACCCTGAAGCGGCTGGTGAGCGAGGGCACGATGCCGGATATGCTGGTGGCCAACTATGTGTACGAAAAGCAGGGAGAGGGCAGAAAGGTCATGCGCTGCAGCTTCCTGCCGGAAAACCGCATCATAAACTGGCAGGACATGGGACCCCTGCTTCCCTGGCAGTATATTCTGATGCATTCCCTGATCTACCGCACGGAAATGCTCAGGGCCTCAGGCTTTAAGCTGCTTGAGCATACCTTCTATGTGGATAACATTTTTGCCTTCGAGCCGCTTCCCGATGTGAAGACGCTGTATTACCTGAATGTGAATTTTTACCGCTATTTTATCGGCAGGGCGGATCAGTCCGTCAATGAAAAGGTCATGCTCACCCGCTACGACCAGCAGCTGAGGGTGAATAAGCGGATGGTGGACTATCTCTGTGAGAATAAGAAGCGGATCAAGAAAAAGAGCAAAAAGCTCTGGAATTACATGGTGCACTATCTGATCATCGTCACGGCGATCTCCGCCACGATCGCCGTTTTCTCCGGCACGCAGGAGGATCTGAAAAAAAGAGAGAAATTCTGGGCATATGTGCGGGAGCAGGACAGGGAGGTCTTTTTAAAGCTGCGCTACAGCATTGTGGGGGCCTTTATGAACCTGCCGGGGAAAACCGGCAGAATGGTGAGCTTTTCCGGCTATAAGGTCACGCAGAAGCTGTTTAAATTCAACTGACGGGGCGGGAAGGAATGCGGGCGCCGGAGGAGAAGAGCAAGGACGCCCCCTCTTTGCGGGATCCGGGTCCTGCGGCTGAGGGCTTCCTGCAGCGGGCATTTGGCGAAAACAGGGCGAAGATCATCGGTTTCTTCGCCTTTCTGCTTGTCTGCGGAGCGCTGGGCGCCATTTTCGGGGTCAGGTATGAGGGCAACGACGACGCGTTTATCAATCTGCTCGCCGTCGGCGCCTTTGGCCCGCAGAGCCAGTACCTGGTGCACATGAATACCGCATACGGTTTTCTGCTGAAGGGGCTTTTTGCGCTTTTCCCGTCGGTGAACTGGTATCTTCTGATCATGCTCCTTGCCAATCTGGCCGGGGTCTTCATCCTCGCCGATCTGGCCGCGGAGAAGCTTTCGCGTTTTTTCTTTTCCGCGGAAAAACCGGGAAGGCTTCTCTATTTTACCGTTCTGATCAGTGTTTCCCTCTGTCTTTTGCAGGATTATCTGTTTTTCCCGCAATACACGAAATCCGGCATGCTCTGTTCTGCGGCAGGACTGCTCCTGCTGCTTTCGTATCTTTTTCCGGAGCCGGCATGGGGATCGTCAGCTGCCCGGCCTGCTGTGAATGACCGCATGCCGCTTGCAGGTTTGTGCCCGCCTTCCGGGAAAAAGGAGGGCAGGGATACCTCTGGCTGCGCGCAGCCGGCCTCCGGGAAACGCAAAACCCTTGTTGCGGGCACCCTGTTTAGCGCGCTCGGTCTTTGCTTCCGGTTAAAATGCTTCCTTTTTCTCCTGCCCTTTTTCGGCCTTGGCCTGCTTTTCGGTCTGGCAGGGAGGAAGGACTTTTCCGGAGAGGATCCGGAAGGGCAGCCGTCCGGAACCGGGGGCAGTTATCAGCCGGCGCCGGCAGTAAAGTCCGAAGAAAATCCGGAAAAGCAGCCCCCCGAAACCGCCGGCAGGCTTAAGCCGGCGCTGTCTGCAAAGCCCGGGGCAAAGCTGACAGGAAGGCTTGCAGCTCTGGGGAAAGCCCTTGTCCTGCCGGCCCTGCTCCTTATCCTGCTGACCCTGTTCGACCATTACGCTTATGCTTCCGATCCGGCGTGGGCCGCCTTCCGGCGCTTCAATACGCTGCGGGAGGATGTGATGGATTACAACAGCTTAAGCTTCGAAGCCCATGAGGAGGCTTACCGGCAGGCCGGGATCACGCCGGAGGAGCTTGTCCTGCTCAGCTCCTGGAATTATGGGGACACAGAGCGTTTCACCGCGGACCGGCTTTCCGTGATCAAAGACATCCTCTATGCGGATAATGCCCATGGGCTCAGCTTCGGGCCCTGGGTATTTCGCGTGATCCCCGGGGATCTGGCGGATAAGCTCAGCACGAATGCGCCGGCCGTCCTTACCGCGCTCGGGCTGCTTGTCCTGATCGTCTTTGGAAGAGGGAGGACAAGGCTTTTTGCCGCGGGAGCAGCGTTCATCCTGCTGGGAGAGGTCTGGTATCTGAGCTGCATGGGGAGAGTGGAATGGAGGGCAGAGATCGGCGCCTGGCTGGGCGCCCTGTTTTTCAGCATATGGGCATCAGACCGTCCCACAGGGGAAGGGAAAGGGGAAAAGTCTGCTTCCCGGGCAGGATATCTGGTGATATCGCTTTTCTTCCTTGCCGGATCGTGGTCGATGGCGAGACTCAAGCTCACGGCGGATTCATCTGTCATTCCGAAAACTACACAGAGCTTCTTTGCGCAGAAGCCTTCCGGCCGGTTTTGCCTGGGAGGCTCCTCGGCGTTTCTGATGGATGCTTATCCGGAAACAGACCCCTTCCGCATTACCGGGGACTGCGCCGGTTATTTTCGGGAGTTCTGTTTTCTCGGCGGATGGATGATCCCCTCGCCTTCAGCCCTGTATTATGCCGGCGAGGCCGGGTTTTCCAATCCGATGAAGGCCCTGCTCGAGGAGGGCGTGCTGTTTGCGGGGATGGAGGAGGAGGCACAGGAGCTGGCCGCTTATTTCCGGGCGGTGTACGGCATTGAAATCTCTTACGCGCCCGCAGGTGAAGCCGGCGGGATCGCGTTGTGGAGCTTTTCATTGCAGTTTTGACCCGCTTATGATAGAATTTTCTCCGTGTGATTTTTGGGAGTTAAGGAGGCGGCTGTTTGCGCCGAAGCCCAAACAGCCTTCGATCGCATCGAGCCTTGCACAAAGTGCTTCGGAATGAGGATGAATATGTACAGCCTGGAAGAAGTGAAGAAAACGGATCCTGAGATTGCTTCTGCCATCGAGCGGGAATTTGAACGGCAGAACAGCCATATCGAGCTGATCGCTTCGGAAAACTGGGTTTCCCATGCGGTGATGGCCGCGATGGGGAGTCCACTGACGAATAAATACGCAGAGGGTTATCCCGGCAAACGCTATTACGGCGGCTGTGAGATCGTGGATGAGGGGGAGGAGCTGGCGATCGCCAGGGCGAAGGAGCTTTTCCACTGCAGCTATGCGAATGTACAGCCTCACTCGGGCGCCCAGGCCAATTTTGCCGTGCAGTTTGCCATATGCGAGCCCGGGGACACGATCATGGGCATGAGCCTGGATCACGGCGGCCATCTCACCCATGGCTCCCCCGTAAATGTAAGCGGGAAATACTTTAAGATCGTTCCCTATGGCGTGGATGAAAACGGCTTTATCGATTATGATGCGATGAGGAAAAAGGCGTTAGCGTGCAGGCCGAAAATGATCATCGCAGGCGCCTCCGCCTATTGCAGGACCATTGATTTCGCAAAGTTCAGAGAGGTGGCGGACGAGGTGGGCGCCGTTCTTATGGTAGATATGGCCCATATCGCCGGGCTGGTGGCGGCTGGACTGCATCCGAGCCCGATGCCCTATGCCGATGTGGTCACGACCACCACGCATAAAACCTTAAGGGGCCCCAGAGGAGGGCTCATCCTGGCGGATGAAAAGGCAGAGGAAAGATTTCATTTTAATAAGGGAATCTTCCCGGGAACCCAGGGGGGACCGCTGATGCATGTGATCGCCGCGAAGGCAGTCTGCTTTAAGGAAGCGCTGGAGCCTTCCTTTAAGGTCTATCAGCAGGGGATTCTGGACAATGCCCAGGCGCTTTGCAGGGGTCTTCAGGAGAGAGGCGTCAGGATCGTTTCCGGCGGCACGGACAATCATCTGATGCTGGTGGATCTGACGAATTACGGACTGACCGGGAAAGGCATCGAGAAGCTTCTGGATAAGGCCAATATTACGGCAAACAAGAATACGATCCCCAATGATCCGCAGAAGCCGTTTGTGACCAGCGGGATCCGGCTCGGGACCCCTGCGGTGACATCCAGAGGCTTAAAGCCTGAGGATCTGGACAGGGTGGCCGAAGCCATTTCCCTGGTGGTAAAGGGCGGAGAGGAAAAAATTCCGGACGCAAAGGCGATCGTGAAATCGCTTACGGATAAATATCCGCTGCAGTAGAAAATCATCGTGAGGTACTTGACGCAGCTCCGATACAGTTCGCTGTACAGCAGTATTCGGAGAGATGAAGGCAGGTTAAGGAAAAATGAGTTTGGTGGAAGACGACAGGATAAAGGTTCCCCAGCCGAAACCGGCGTTTGAAAAGGCAGCCCTCAATCCCGAAGCCCGGGTGGACAGGGTGATCGGCGTGGTGTCAGGCAAGGGGGGCGTGGGAAAGAGCTTTGTCTGCTCGATGCTGGCCGTGGAGGCCTGCAGGCAGGGGAAAAGGACGGCCATTCTGGACGGGGATGTGACAGGTCCCTCCATTCCCAGGGCCTTTGGCCTTTCGGGATTTATCGAAGCCAGGGGCGAGATCATTCTTCCGAAAATAACGAAAACGGGCATCCAGGTGGTCAGCACGAATTTTTTCCTGGAGGACGAAACAGAGCCCGTGATCTGGCGCGGTCCCGTGCTGGCGGGCACCTTAAAGCAGTTCTGGAGCGAGACCTTCTGGGATAAGGTGGAGGTGATGTTCGTGGACATGCCTCCCGGAACCGGCGATGTCCCGCTGACCGCTTTTCAGTCGCTGCCCCTGGACGGGATCATTATCGTGACCACCCCCCAGGAGCTCGTGAGCATGATCGTCAAAAAGGCGATGAATATGGCGATGGAGATGGATATCCCGGTGCTGGGGATCGTGGAAAACATGGCTTCCTTTGTCTGTCCGGACTGCGGGAAGACGGTTTACCCCTTCGGAAAGAGCAGGGTGGGCGAGCTGGCGGAGGCCTTTGGCGTACAGTACGCGGTAAGCCTTCCGATGGATCCGAAGGTGGCGGGATATGCGGATGAAGGGCGGATTGAGGAGTATTCCTCGAAAGTGCTTGCAGAAATGGCAGGAGAGCTGACAAGATGATCAGAATAGCGATTTTCGGATACGGTAATATCGGAAACGGCGTGGCCAGGGTGATAGAGGAAAACGGCGAGATACTGAAGCGCCGCATCGGGGAAGGCCTTGAGGTAAGCTATGTGCTGGATGTCCGGGATTTCCCCGGGGACTTCATGGAAAAAAAGGTGGTCCACGATGTGGACACCATCATCAATGACCCGGAGATCCGTGTCGTCTGCGAGACGATAGGGGGCCTTCATCCGGCCTATGAATTTACGAAAAAGGCTCTGGAGGCGGGCAAGAGCGTCTGCACCTCCAATAAGGAGCTGGTGGCGAACAAGGGACCGGAGCTGCTTTCCATCGCGAGAGAGCACAGCTGCAACTATCTGTTCGAGGCAAGCGTGGGCGGGGGCATCCCGATCATTCGGCCGATGATCTCTTCACTGGTTCCCGAGGAGATCACGGAGATCATGGGGATCCTGAACGGCACAACGAATTACATGCTGACGAAGATGGCCCAGGACGGGATGAGCTATGAGGAGGTTTTAAAGCAGGCACAGGAGCTGGGTTATGCGGAGCGCAATCCCGAAGCTGATGTGGAGGGAAAGGACGCGGCGAGAAAGATCGCGATCCTGGCTTCGCTGATGGTGGGCAGGACCTACCCTTATGAGCAGGTGGAAAGACACGGGATCACCGGGATCACCGGAGAGGATTTCCTCTACGCCAAAAAGCTGGGAATGCGGATCAAGCTGATCGGGCTCGCCAGGATCGATGAGGAGAAAAGGCTTAGCGCGCTGGTGGAGCCCTGCATGCTGCCCAAGACCCATCCGCTTTCCCCGGTAAGGGATGTGTTCAACGCGATCCATGTGACGGGAAACCTGCTGGGGCCTACGATGTTTTACGGCGCGGGCGCCGGAAAGCTGCCCACCGCCAGCGCGGTGGTGTCCGATGTGGTGGAAGCGGTCCGGAACGGCAAGCATAATATCCCCACGCTCTGGGAGAACGGGGAGGCAGTGACAGGGGATCCTCTGGCGCTGAAGGCCTCCTTCTTCTTCAGGATCCCCGAGCAGGAGCTGAACAAAACAAAACAAGTGTTTTCAAATACGACCATCAGCGTAACGGATGGGGTATTGACCGGAGAAGTCGGTATAGTCACAGGAAAAATATCACAGCTGGAATTTAATCAGTGCCTTGAGAAACTGCCGGTTTCCGCCTGGCTGAGGGTTGAAGGGATTGACTGATTAAGTCGATAGTAAAAGCGGAAGAGATATCTGATGAGGTCAAGGTGAGAAAAGTAGTCAAATTCGGGGGAAGCTCCCTTGCGGAGGCATCCCAGTTTAAAAAAACAGGCGATATAGTAAGGAGTGATCCTGAAAGAAGATATGTGGTCCCCTCCGCGCCGGGCAAGCGTTTTCCGAAGGACAGTAAGGTCACGGACATGCTTTATGCGGCCTATGCGCTGGCCCTGGAGGGAAAGAGCTTCAAAAAGCAGCTGCAGGAGATCAGGGACCGCTATGAGGAGATCATTTCGGGGCTCGGGCTGTTGCTGTCCCTCGAGAATGAGTTCAAGCGGATCGCGGAGAATTTTAAGGCGCATGCAGGCCGGGCTTATGCCGCTTCCCGGGGGGAATATCTGAACGGGATCATCATGTCCCATTATCTGAAGTTTGATTTTGTGGATGCGGCCGAGGTTGTGCGCTTCGATGAAAACGGCGTCTTTGACCATGAGGGGACAAATGCGCTGATGTCCGAGGTGCTTGCCAGGCACGAGCATGCGGTGATCCCCGGGTTTTACGGGGCTGCTCCCGACGGCTCCATCAGGACCTTTTCCAGAGGCGGCTCCGATATCACCGGCTCCATCGTGGCCAGGGCAGTGAAGGCGGATGTGTACGAGAACTGGACGGATGTGTCCGGCTTCAAGGTGGCGGATCCCAGGATCATCGAGGACCCGGTGGGGATCGAGATGATCACCTATAAGGAATTGAGAGAGCTTTCCTATATGGGGGCCTCGGTGCTTCATGAGGAGTCCATCTTTCCCGTGCGCAGGGAGGGGATCCCGATCAATATCCGCAATACGAATCATCCGGAGGATCCCGGCACCTGGATCGTGGAGAGCACCTGCCAGAAGTCAAAATATATCATCACGGGGATAGCCGGGAAAAAAGGCTTCTGCGCGATGAATATTGAAAAGGATATGATGAATGCCGAGATCGGCTTCGGCAGGAAAGTGCTGCAGGCCTTTGAGGACAACGGGATCTCCTTCGAGCATATGCCCTCCGGCGTGGACACGATGACCATCGTGGTACACCAGGATGAATTCATTCATAAAGAACAGAAGGTGGTGGGCGCCATCCATCGTCTGGCGGATCCGGATGTGATCGATATCGAATCCGATCTCGCGCTGATCGCCGTGGTGGGCAGAGGGATGAAATCTCAGAAGGGAACCTCCGCGCGGATCTTTTCCGCCCTTGCCCATGCGAATGTCAATGTGAAGATGATCGATCAGGGTTCCTCGGAGCTAAATACCATCATCGGCGTAAAGGATGAGGATTTTGAGACTGCCATCCGGGCGATCTACCGGATTTTTGTGGAGACTCAGCTGTAAGGAGAATTCATGGCGGAGAGGGAAGAGAACAGACGCAGGATCGAGCGGCATAAGAGGAGGATGCGGGCCCAGCTGATCAGCTACGGGATACTGGTGCTTCTGCTGGTGCTGGTGGCGGCGGGAGTGACGCTGGGAGTCGGAAAGCTGATGGAGGTCCTCAGTTCTCATGCCGGGGAAAGCCCTGCCGCTGAAGAAGAAGCAGAGCAGGAGGAACCCGTTCCCACCGGAGTCATCAAGCAGCCGGAGCCGGTGGAAGAGGAGCCGGCGCCCGAGGAGGAGAGCAGCGCAAGAGATGATGAGCTGCTTGAGGTGATCAGGGGGATGAGCCTGGAAGACAGAGTGTCCCAGCTCTTTTTCCTGACGCCGGAGCAGCTGACCGGGGTGGACCAGGTGACACAGGCGGGTGACGGGACAAAAGCTGCCCTGGATGCTGCCCCTGTGGGAGGGTTATTGTATCATTCCGCAAACATCACCTCCGAGCAGCAGCTGCAGGATATGCTTTCCGGAACGGTGAATATGTCGAAATACCGTTTGTTTTTTGCCGTGGAGGAGCTGGGCGGAGAGGCCCATAGTGAGGTCAGCAAGGCCGGACTCATGGATATGCGTCCTTCTCCCGCGGAGATCGGCGCTTCAGGGGACACCCAGGCCGCCTATGATGCGGGAACCTCCATCGGCGCGTCTCTGGGCAATCTGGGCTTCAACACGGAATGGGGCCCCTGCGCGGATCTTTCCCTGCTGATCGACGGGAATCTGGTATCGGATATTTCCTATGGGTCTGACCCTGGGGTAGTGTCTGAAATGCTCGCCTCCATGGTCAGGGGCTTAAAGGACGGGAATATCTACAGCTGTCTGAAATACTTCCCGGGGGAGGGCTCTGTTTCGGCGGATCCCGCTCAGGGAATGGCTTCCTCGGAAAGGGGAAGGGAAGAGCTCAGTGCCGGAGAGCTTGCCGTGTACCGCGCAGGGATCGAAGCCGGTGCGGAGATCGTCCTGGTGGGAAATGCCTCTTATCCAAATGTGGTGGGGGACAATACGCCTGCCTGCCTTTCCCCCGTGATCACCTCGGACCTGCTGCGAGGCGAGCTTGGCTATCAGGGCATTGTGATCGCCGGGCCGCTTAACGAGGCGGCTGTGTCCGCGTATTATGCTTCTGCCGAAGCCGCTGTCAAAGCACTGCAGGCCGGGGCAGACATGGTGTTTTGTCCCGAGAATTTTGAAGAGGCAAGGCAGGGCGTGCTGGATGCCATCGGGGAAGGCAAGCTCAGCGAGGACGAGATCAATCAGTGCCTGCTGCGGATCTATCGGGTGAAATATCCGGAATAAAGCCCAGCTTCTCATGCACCTCTTTTAAGGTCTTCTCCGCAATGGCGCGGGCTCTTTCCGCTCCCTTTCTGTAAACGCTTTCCAGATAGGTCCTTTCCTCCAGAAGCCTTGCTGTCTCCTCCCTGATCGGGGTAAGGAGCGCGGAAACCGTATCCCCCACGGCAGTCTTTAACTGTCCGTAGCCCTGGCCCGCAAAGTCCGCCTCTGCTTCGGGAATGGCTTTATCCGTCGCGGCGCAGTAGATCGAGAGCAGATTGGACACGCCGGGCTTATTCTCTCTGTCAAAGCGGATGCTCATCTCGGAGTCCGTCACCGCGCGTTTGAATTTCTTTCTGATCACCTCCGGAGGATCCAGCAGGAAAACACAGCCCTCCGGCTCGGATTTGCTCATCTTATTCTCCGGATTGTTCAAGCCCATGACTCTGGCGCCCAGCTTCGGGATAAAGGGCTCAGGGATCGTAAACACATCGCCGTAGAGCTTGTTGAAGCGAAGGGCGATATCCCGGCAGATCTCCACATGCTGCTTCTGATCCTCGCCCAC
>CAMOOZ010000334.1 GCA_946621895.1 uncultured Lachnospiraceae bacterium
GACCTTTACTTCCCGGCCCATGACGAGGCTTAAGAGGATTTCCGAAAAGCGCACCGCGTCCGGACCGGAAAAAATCTCCCCGGCAAGGAAATCATCGATGATGTCCATGTCCTCGAGCGGCTTTCGTGTTCCGAGCTGGTTTTGACTAAAGGTGTTCTTAGTACTTTCATCAGATCTGCGCATAGACATGCTCCTTTTGAATTGAAATAAGATATACAGAAAGCCGGAAGGCTTCCCGAAACGACATCAATACTCTAGCATGAAAGCATGAAGATTGCAAACGGAAGATAGCATTCAAGATAGCATTCAATTTTCGTCCTGATCGATTGCCGAGAA
This sequence comes from uncultured Lachnospiraceae bacterium, assembly GCA_946621895.1. Next base: position 337 of record CAMOOZ010000334.1, read on the forward strand.
ACAAGAATCTTGCGATTTGCCGTTTTTTTATGCGTAAGAATGGTGTGGGTGGGTATCCTAAACGGATTAAATAAAGTCGTTTAGATAATCAACCGGTCATGGTTTACATAAAACCCCATCATATTGACAAGAATGATCAATTCGTGGATAATTCGGAACGGCTCCGTATAATATAAAATGGATAAAATATAAATAAAAAGCTGGGAGAACATCATATGAATCATTCAAAACTGACACTTCTTGGACTCGGACTTGTGGGCAGATCCTTATTGAAGCTCCTGATCGGGGAGAATTATTTCCGGATAGATGATATCCGCGTGGTGGAAATGGATGAGGGATCTTTCGGGTATTTTGAAAGCCTTGGGGGAAAACGGGAAAATTTTCTGTGTCTGAAGCTGGACAGCAAATGCTATTCGGAGATATTTGGCCCCATGAAAAAAGGGGATTATCTGATCCGCCTGGCCGAGGGGAGCGACGATACGGTTCTTGTCCGGGAATGTCTGGAAAGAGGGATTCATTATCTCTGTGCTTCGGACGACTTTTTTGCGGACAGGCCTTTGGCCGAAGCATTCCCTTACAGAACCCATTTTTATCAGTACAAGGAGATGATCAAAGGCTCGAAGGGAGGGGCCACCTCCATCCTGCAGTTTGGGATAAATCCGGGGCTCATCAGCGTGTTAACAAAGAAAGCCCTTATCGATATCGTGGAAAAGGATGAGGGCGATTTTGTGACGAAGAACAGGGAACGGTTAAAAAGCCTTGCAGAGCAGGGGGATTTTCCGCTTCTTGCAAAGGAGCTGCAGGTGAGCGCCTTCATCGAGGCGGATCTGGACTCGACGCAGACGGATATTGAAGAAAAGGAAAATGAAGTTTATAACACCTGGAATGTGAATGATTTCTATGAGGAGATGAATGACCGGTCGATTCAGAAGCTCGGGACTCTTGTGTCCCTTGAAGAGCATTTGAACAGGCTGGGCGTCTCACCGGATCAGGTCTATTATTACAACAAACATGACGGCACACTCGTGCTGGATATTCCCGGAAAAAATCTGGAAACAAAAGCATACTCCGAAGGGGAAACCTTTACCGGCTGCGTGGATTCCCATGAGGAGCTGTTTTCGCTCCATGATTATTATACGATCAGGGACGACAAAGGGGAAATTGACTACGCGCCTTCCGTCATGTTTGTGTACCGCCCCTGCGACCTCGCGATCAACTCTGTCTGGCGCACGGACCCTGAGCTGCACCGGAAAAACCAGTATCGGATCGTCCCCATCACAAAGGACAGGATGACCGCAGGCACAGAGGCGGTGGGGATCACGGTGGAAGGGAAGAATTTCCGGCCCGTTTATGTGGGCGTTGCCCCGGTGTTTGATCCGAAAAGCCCGGAGACCCCTTCTGTTCTGGAGGTGTCGGCCACGCTCTATGCCGCGATGCGCTACATCGAGAATCACCCGGAGGAAGGAATCCTGTTTCCTGAGTATCTGGAGGTCAATGAGATGCTTTCCCATACTGACAGGTTCCTGCCTGTCTCCTCAAAAATGATCTGAAAGACTTTGCTATTAGGAGATTATGATGAGATACATAGAGGGCGTGATGGACTGGTGCAGAAAAGCACCGGAGAAAACGGTGCTGGTTGATGTGATCTACCAGTCAGAGCTTGGGGGAGAGGAAAACACTGTGCTGAATCTGAAAGGAGAAGAGCTCCCCAATTCTGATAACATGTATCCAGCGTTTTCGCCGTATGATCATGAAGTCCGCGGCATTGCTTATGCAGTATGCCGAAGAGCCCGGGCGCAAAATCGACCGGCTGATCTCAGCGATAAAGGAATGATCACCACAGCAGCAATCGAAAGATCAAATTAAGGAAGGAAGGAAAGATGAAAGACCGTTTTCAGAACATTTTCAAGCGTCTCATACAGATTCTGATCATTGCGTCCCTTGCATTTTCGATAAATTATATCGTTGGCATTTTGTCTAAGGATGATTCCATCTGGCTGGGGGAAGCCATTCAGGTCGTTGGATCTGTTTTTTGGGGGCCGCTCGTGGGGGGGCTTGGTACGCTGCTCAGCACCACCCTGACGGATCTTCTGACCTATGGCAACCTGACAGGCAGTTATATGGATCTTTTTGAGGCATTAGCCATTGCCCTGATCGGTGTGATATACCGGAGGCTGAATCCGGATCTGGATAAGTTCGGCGTCCGGGAGATCGTGATATTCAACTTTGTCCAGGTGCTGGTCAATATCGGCGTGTTGTATCTGGCAACGCCCCCTGTTGGAGTCATATTCTTCGGAGGTCTCTTTGAGGATATGTCGAAGCAGGATCTGGCCGTATCCATGAATATTCTTGGTAATACCACCTTTTCCGAAATTATTTCCATTGCGCTCGTTGGAACGATCCTGATAGCGATGTGTACGCTGATCAGGAAGAGAAAAAAGGAGGAAGGCAGCTTTTCAGCGGCCCTGCATTCCATTTTCAGGATTGACTTTCTGAGCGGGGAATACAGAGGCCGTGCTGCCAGGTTTACGATCGGGATCTTGCTTGCCGTCGTGTTGACGATGATCGACGGAATGGTTTCAGGGCATGTTCTGGGGGCAGATGCCCTGGCGGCCACTTCACTGATGTTTCCCATTACCTCCTTCAGTGCCTTTATATCCATGCTCTTTACCAACGGATGCTCAAATCTTTGCGCCATCGCAAAAGGTGATGGGGATTACGAACGGGCGAGAAGGCTCTTTTCCCTTGGTCTTTTTACCACGATCTTCCTGGGCGTTATGCAGATGCTGCTGTTTCTCTGTATAAAGGATTTTTATTTCGATTATTTTACCGCCACCCAGACGATCCGGAGTTTCGCCGAAGATTATTATCAGTTTTATGTCTTTGTACCGCTCTTTATGGGGCTGGCCACCTTTCTGGCTGAAATGGTTGACTCTGAGGGAGATGATGTGCTTTCCACCCTCGGATATCTGACCTCTTTTATCGTGAATGTGGGCCTGTCCATTGTGCTTGCCCATTTCATGGGGATGGGAGGTCTTGCCCTCGGTACCTTGTTCAGCTATATTTGCTATCTGCTTGTGATTTCTATTCATTTCCTGAAAAAAAGCAATACCTTCAGGCTGCGCTTCTGGTTCTCCTTCCGGGATCTTTTCAACTTTGCAGAGCGTTCTCTGAGAAACAATATGCAGGGCTTATGCATGTTTGTGGCCTCCGTCGCCTTTACAAAAGCCATTCTGCTCTTTTGGGGAAGTGAGTATCTCATCGCCAACACGGTGTTGTGTGCAATGCTTGAGGTATACGAAATGATCAATGGTCCCTCTGAGGCGGCGGAGTATCTCTTTGCCACCTATACCGGGGAAAAGAATAAAGAAGGAATGAAGCGTCTTTTTTATGAAGCCTTAAGCATCTGTCTTTTTGCAGGCGTGGCGGTTGCTTTTCTCCTGCTTCTGCTGCCGGATACGATCCTTCTGCTTTATGGCATTGAGGATACGCCCATTCGCGTGGAGCTGATCAAATGCATCCGGTACTGCGCCATCGGAACCATCGCCGCCGCTGTCGGAGGCTTTTTAAGCGATTATTACGGCAATACGGGGAAACCCCTGTGGGGCTGTATGATGGTAATCTTCCGCACGGCGCTTTTCCCCGGCCTGTTCTGCGTGACCTTCTGTCTGGATGGAGGGATCGTAATGATGGGGATCGGCATGCTGCTTGCCCAGATCTTTGCCGTGGCGATCTTTTACGGCTTTGTCCTGATCGTGAAGGGTGCGGAGAGTATCCCGCTTATGCTGGATGATCCGGATTATGAAAAGGTAGAGATGAATTCCTTTACCTTTGAACAGGAGGAATACGAACGGCTTGGCGCCTGGATAAAAGACCGCCTGAGTGCGCGGGGTATGGAGGAGATGAAAATAGAAGAGATCCTTGCGCTCCTTCTTGCCCTTTGCAAACAAACAGAGGAGAAGAACGGCGGGAAAAAGGTGCTGGGCGAGTGTGTGATCAGGCTTCTTGATAAACCCGAGATCATCGTCAAGGATAACGGGGAGCTGATGAAGCCGGAGATTCAGGATGCGCGCCTTCGTTATGATGTCCTGATGGCCCGCAACAGCAATAAGATCAGTCTCGCGTAGCAGGAAAGTATCAGGCGAACCCGCCTGAGCCGCCCGGCGGAGCGGGATCATCCCCCCCGCTCCGGAAAGGGCAGCGACAGGGATGCGAACAGTTCACCCACCGTCATTTCAAGCCGGCCGCGGCAGTTCAGCATTTCAATGATCAGTCGCCGCATCGTTTCCATAAAGTGCTGAATATCCGCATCAGAATAGCGATCCCGGCAATAATACAGCAGCATCACCAGGCCCTCCTCCGTATCGAGAATGTGCTCATCCACGTTGGTCTCCCAGGCAAGATCCTTATGCTCAATGTCCACCTCTTCCAGATCCAGCGGCATCTTGTGCAGTATGTCCGAGTTGTCTTCCTGATAGATGAAGTAGAAATAGTCTTTTGTCCTGACCATGGCGTTCCTGGCAATATATGGGTAATCGCTGTGCGCAAGTCCGTCCCGGATCTGTTCCCGGATATCGGCAAACAGCTCCTTCAGGCTGGTTTCCGGAGCAAGGGAAACAGCCACGGGGAGCTCCCGGTACAGCAGGCCAATGATATTCTCCTGGTATTTGGAGTCCCGGCCCTTATAGACCCAGGGAACCAGCACATTCTTTTTGCCGTTCAGCACCGCGATCCCGAGCAGTTCGGCCCCCATAAGGAATCCGTTCTTTCCCAGGCCGGTCTTCTCTTCCAGCTCCTCCAGCGCGCCCTCCGGCAGATTCAGCGGTATCTCGCACTCCGCGTACCCGTGCATTCTCGTATCCCGGTCACAATCTAGTCGCACGCTCCAGTCCACCCCGCCATACCGCCGTTCAAAGTAAGTCCGGCTCTCTGCGTACATGGGGCAGCTCCTGTGCTGCGCACGTTCCTGAAGCATCAGATAATACCCGTCCGGTTCGCCGGACTTTGGCCATTCCTCCGCCAGATATCTTTCGCAAACCTCCCGAAGCATGATCTTGTTGGAGGTTCCGTCAAACAGCAGATGATGAATATCATAAAACCAGTAAAGGCCCTGCTCCGTGCGAAAGATCCTGCTGCGCATCAGGGGCTGCCCGATCAGTTTACAGTAGGGCCGGATCAGCCGATCCTTTTTCGCGGCCAGCGTCTCTTCCGAAATATCTTCGATCCTCACGGGCAGGATCAGCTCCGGCGTATATCGCTGCTCCAGTTCGCCGTCTTCATTGAAGAGCAGCGTGGTCATGAGCGCGGGATGGCTCCCGATCATGGCGTTCACGGCGGCGCAGAATCTTTCGGCATCGATCTCTCCATTGATCCGCAGCAATCTGGCAATATTCATTATGGTGGATTTTGGCGTATGCAGCTGGTAATCAAACATGTACCGCTGTTCGTCTGTCATCGGCCAGGGCTTCGACATGGCCGCGGCGATCCTTTCTCTTCTTGAACTGGCGCTGTCCTTCGTTCCTTCCGCCAGATAAAGCTGCGCGATCTTCCGGGGCGTCCCGCCGCGGAAGATCTGGATGGCATTCAGGTTCGGCAGGCTGCACTGCGCCACGAGCCTTATGGAGAGAATCGAGCTGCCGCCGAGGGAATAGAAATCGTCCTCCGCGCCGACGCGGGGCAGCCGAAGCACCGCGGCCATGGCGTCGCAAAGGGCCTCTTCCTCCGCATTGGCCGGAGCGGAATAAGCATTTTCCGGTTCGCCGATCTCCGGCCGCGGAAGCAGGAGGCGGGAGAGCTTGCCGCTCTGTGTCCGGGGCAGGGAATCCAGATGCATAAAGCGCGCAGGAACCATGTAATAGGGCAGCGCCGACGAAAGCGCCTCCCGCGCCGCCGCCTTATCCAGCTCTACGCTGTCTGTATAATAGAGACACAGGAATGCGTTCTCCCCTTCGGTAAAACCGCGGACAATGACCTCCTTCAGGCCCAGCAGCCGCCTGGCGGCGTTTTCCACCTCCGCCGGTTCCACGCGGTTTCCGTTGATCTTCAGCATATCGTCGATGCGCCCCAGCACCACATAGTCGCCGTTCTCCAGGCGTCTTCCCAGATCGCCGGTGCGGTATTTCCCATTGACAAAGGCCTGGGCAGTCTGCTCCGGCAGATTGATATACCCGCGCACATAGGGATTATCATAGCAGATCTGTCCGACCTCCCCGTCGGGAACGACATTCCCGTCCTCATCCTGCAGACAGAAGCCCAGGTCAAAGCCCGGCTGTCCGATGGGCGCGGTCTCGTTTGGCGTATCAAGCCTGGCCAGGGCTGCAATAATGATGCTCTCGCTCGTGCTATAGACGTTATATACGCTGAAGTTCGGATCCTCGGACCAGATGCCGTTAGCCGGTTCGGAGGACAGGGCAATGAGGCTAAGGGAAGGGATCTGGCGAAACAGGCGGTAGACAGAGGGCACGCAGAAGGTTTCGGTTATATTGTTTTCGGTAAAGCAGCGAACCAGCGCCTCAGGATTTTTGACGATGGAAAAGGGAATGACAAAGACGACACCGCCATTATCCATTGTGGTGATAAAGACGATGAGCGCCGCTGCATAATTGACCGGCGCGATCAGGCCAAACCGCAGAAAATGCAGAATCCGGAAAGAAGCGGCAGTGCGATCGATTTTGCCGTATTCATGCAGGACACCCTTGGGGTTTCCGGTGGAGCCGGAGGTATAGACCGCGAACGCCGCGTCGTGATCATCCACGGCTTCATATCCCGGAAGCGGTTCAAGACCCTGGATCTCCTGCCAGACCGCATCGTCAATTGTCAGGCGGCATCCGCAGTCCTTCCGGATAAAGGCAGCCTGCCCGGCCGGGTGTCCGTCCTCCAGCGCGACAAACGCCGCGCCTGCCTTCCAGACGCCAATCATGGCCACAAACGGTTCCACACCTCTGGGCAGCATGATGCAGACGAAATCCTCCCGCCCGATGCCATGCTCCTTCAGATAGCGGTAGACGCGGCCGGAGAGCTCATCCATGCGTCCATAGGTTATAAATGATCCATCTCCGTTGCTCAGGGCGGGGCGACGGGGATCCTGCTTCGCAAGTCTGGAAAAATCCGCCAGAAAATTCATTTTTATCATGTCGCCTTTATCGATTGCTTTTCAGGAAGGAAAGGATTACGATTATCAGATGTGCTTCCCATTTTATATTTTGTATCCATATCTTTTACCTGACATTGACATTATATCATATGGTATGTGAAAATGGTTCGTCAAACGTTCTTGCTATTCAGGATAAGCTTATAAGGAAAGGGGTTTTATGAGATACATAGAAGGTGTAATGAACTGGTGCAGGAAAGCACCGGAGAAAACGGCGCTGATCGACACGGGATCGGACAGAGTCATGTCCTATGGCGAGCTGGATGAACTGACCGCAAAGGTGTACGCGTATCTTTCGGAGAGGGGCATCGGCAGGGAAAGCTTTGTGATGATCGCGCTTCCCCGCGGGATCGGTACGGCGATCGCGGCCATCGGCGTGTGGAGAGCAGGGGCGGCTTATGTGATCGTGGAGGAAGGAACACCGGCCGAAAGGAAGGATTTTATCTATCAGGACTGCGGCTGCCGCCTGCTTCTGGATCAGGAGGTATTTGAGCAGATACTGCACACTCCCGGGAAAGAAGGCTATGCCGAAACTGATCTCCATGACGCGGCCTATGCCATATACACCTCCGGCACGACAGGAAACCCCAAAGGCGCGATCCATGAATACGGCACACTGGAGGATAATCTTTCCCACTTCAAACATGATGGGAAATATCTGATGGGAGAAACAGACCGATTCCTGTTAGTCACTCCGTTTTCCTTTATTGCGGGAACCATGGCGATCAATCTGATGCCGTATCAGGGCGTTACGCTCATCATAGCGCCTCTTACCGTAGCCAGAGATCCGGAAAAGCTCCTCTCCTGTATGGCGGATCACAGGGTGACCGCGACCTTTTTTACTCCCTCCTTATTGAAGCTGAATCCCAGGTTCCATCCGGAGCTGCGGACACTGGTGCTTTCCAGTGAGGCGGTGGAAAATGTCTACAGGGACGATGTGGCCATCTATAATATCTATGCCCAGTCAGAGACCGGTTATATGGTGACCGTATTCAAAATAGACAGATCATATGAACTTACCCCTGTGGGAAGGCCGCAGTGCCCGGGCCGTGAGGTGTTTATCCTGAATGATGACGGAGGTGAAGTGCAGACGGGCGAGATCGGAGAGGTGTGCTTTGAAAACCCGTATTTCAGGGGTTATATGAACCTTCCGGAGGAAAACGCCAGGGCGCTTCAGGGAGGGCTTTATCATTCCGGGGATATAGGGAAGAAGCTGCCGGATGGCAATCTCGTGATCCTGGGACGGGATGACGATATGGTCAAGGTGAATGGCAACAGGGTGGAGCCCGGTGAGATCGAGAAGGCCATGAAGGATGTTTTCCGGCTTTCCTGGGCTGCCGTCAGAGTCTTTACGGATGAAGAAAGGGTATCCATCTGCGGCTATTATCCGGACGATATTGCCTTCAATCCTCTTGAGGCGAAGCTTAAACTGAAAAAGAAGCTTCCCGATTATATGGTTCCCACTAATTTTATCAGGCTGTCTGAGATTCCGTTAAATGCAAACGGAAAGCTGAGCCGCAAGGATCTTCCCCGGCCTGAGAGGACTGCAGGAACCGCCCCCTATACCGCGCCGCGTGGTGACATCGAAAAGCGGCTGTGTGAAGCTGCGCAGAAGGTTCTTGGAATAGACCGGATCGGCGCTCTGGATGATCTGTATGCGCATGGATTAGACTCGATCGGCGCCATAAAGCTTGTTGCAGAGTCGGGGCTTGACTATCTGACGACGGTGATGGTATTTGACGGCATCACGCCCGAAAAGATTGCTAAGATCTATCAGCAGGAAGCATCCTCAGGCGGTCTGGAAATGCTCAGGGAGTCAGAAGCTACAGCACGGATGCGGGCGCATCCGCTGCTAATGGACCAGCTTGCCGCCTTTGACTGGCAGCTTAACGCACCTCATTCCACGATGAACAATTGTCCGCTGTTCTACAGGCTTGGGAGTGAGGTGGACCTGCCCCGCCTTGCAGCCGCACTGGAGAGGGTGCTGAAGGCACATGGCGTATTCTCAACCGTTTTCGCATTTAATGAAGACGGAGAGCTCGTGCAGAAATATGCGCCGGATACAGATAAGAAAGTGGTGGTTGAGAGGATCACGGAGGCGGAGCTGGTGGACCTCCGCGAGCATCTGATCTACTATTATAAGCTGATCGGAAGTCCTTTTTTCCGCTTCCGTGTCTTTGAAACGGAAAGGGGAGGGTATCTGTTCATTGATATGCACCATTTGGTGGCTGACGGCATCTCCAAGGTCATTCTGCTGAAGGATATTTCCGACAGCTATGAGGGAAAGCCCCTGAAAGAGGATCGTTATTTTTCCAATCTTTCAAGGCTGGAAAGAGCGTCTGAGCTATCGGCCTGCGCAGAAGCAGGAGCGTATTATACAGCCCGCGAAAAAGCCCATGAATGGAGCAGATATCCCAGATTGGACGGCAAACCCGTATTTGATGGGGTGAAGTCCATATCCTTTCTGCTGCCTGTGGATGAAGCAGGCTTTGCAAAAATGACGGAGCTTTATTCCATTAGAAAAAACACCTTTATGCTTGCCATATCCACACTTTCCCTGGCAGCGTATAATGCTGCAGAACACATCTCAATGAAGTGGACCTATAACGGCCGGGAAAGCAAAATGGAAGAGGATATTATGGGCATGCTGATCCGGGATATCACCTTTTATCTTGATCTGGAGGAAGGGATGACTTTGGGAGGCTTCCTGAAGGAGGTAAAGGATCAGGAAAGACTGGGGCTTTCCTATAGCAGATACCCCCACACTAATCCGGTCAGGGAGCCGAATATGAGCCTGTATGTGATCTACCAGTCAGAGCTTGGGGAAGAGGAAAACACTGTGCTGAATCTGACAGGAGAAGAGCTCCCCAATTCTGATAACACCATGGAGGAACTGATGGATATGGAAATCTATGATACGGAAGAGGGAACAGAGGTCGAGCTGTTCTATCTTCCTTCCTGCTATCAGGAGAATAGTATCCAGCGTTTTCGCCGTATGATCATGAAGTCCGCGGCATTGCTTATGCAGTATGCCGAAGAGCCCGGGCGGGAGATCGCGCAGCTTGTTTCTGTGATAAGGGAATAATCATAAAGAGACCGTTTAACGGTATCGGAGTTTTTGAGGCGGGGATAGAAAATGATGAGGGCGGATTATCTGATAAAAAACGCGAAAATCTTTACGGCGGGTAAAGCTATGCCCTGGGGCCCGGCGCTTGCGGGGGAGGACGGGAAATTTGTCTATGTGGGGGAGGAGAAGGGGGTTTCCAGC
>CAMOOZ010000335.1 GCA_946621895.1 uncultured Lachnospiraceae bacterium
AACGCCAAAGTAAAAAGAACTTTGTCGTTTGCTATATTTCTAAACAGTTCCTAAGGATAAGGGAGGACGGGAAAAATTGAGCAAAGCGGATGAAATCTTTATCAGGATGTGCAGGGATATCCTGGAAAACGGCACCTCCACAGAGGGGGAAAAGGTCAGGCCCCACTGGCCGGACGGCGAAAGCGCCTATACGATCAAGCAGTTCGGCATTGTAAACAGATATGATCTTTCTGAGGAATTTCCGGCGCTGACCTTAAGGAGAACGGCGGTGAAAAGCGCCACGGATGAGGTGCTCTGGATCTGGCAGAAAAAATCGAATAATATTCGGGATCTCCACAGCCATATCTGGGATGAGTGGGCGGATGAAAACGGCTCCATCGGGAAGGCCTACGGCTATCAGATGGGGATAAAGCATGCTTATCCCGAGGGGATGATGGATCAGGTGGACAGGGTGCTTTATGATTTAAAGCACAATCCCTTCAGCAGGCGGATCATGACGAATATGTATGTCCACGCGGATTTATCCGAAATGAAACTTTATCCCTGCGCCTACAGCATGACCTTTAATGTGACGATTAAGCCGGGGGAGGAGAGGCTTGTGTTAAACGCCGTCCTGAACCAGCGCTCCCAGGATGTGCTCACCGCGAACAACTGGAATGTCTGCCAATACGCGGTGCTGATCCATATGCTGGCGCAGGTCACGGGCATGGTGCCCGGAGTGTTAGTCCATGTGATCGCGGATGCGCATATCTATGACAGGCATATCCCCATCATTAAGGAGCTGATCGAACGGAAGCCCTATCCGGCGCCGAAATTCCGCCTGAATCCCGAGGTGAAGGATTTTTACGACTTTACGAGAAACGATATCGAGCTTTCGGATTATGTGACCCACGAGCAGATAAAGGATATCCCTGTGGCGATCTGAGACGGCGCCCCCGCCGGGACACACAGACCATACACGCATTATGATCCGTCTTTCACGGAAATGACAGGCGACCCGCCCTTCCGGGGCGGAGCTTTCCGAAAGCAAATGCCAAAGGAAAAAGAACCTTGCCGTCTGTTATAACTGTCCGAAAGTACATATTCCCTTCAAGGAATATATGTTATGATGCTTGCGGGGCTTTCGCCCCGCGATTTTTTGTTTCGTTTCAGCATGGAGGAAAGGGTGGAAAAAATGATGAAAAAGAGGATTGCAGCAACGATGTTTGGCACAGTGGCCGCGCTCGCACTGATCACGGGCTGCGGCGGAGGAGCCGGCACGACAAATGTGCAGCCGGCAGCGGATACCCCGGCGGCGCAGGAGGAAAGCACGGGTACCTCAGCGGCGCAGGAGGAAAGTGCGGATGCAGGCGCACAGGCTGCCGTAGACCCGAAGACGGTGGACTACAGCAAGGTGGATTATACCATTGATTTTGGTGATATTGACACCACCAGTACGATTGCTTCCGAAATGTGGTACGGCGGATACGACGGCAAGGTGGTAAAGATCGACGGATACGCGGAGAAGCTGGGGAGCTGGTCCATCATGGAGGATGCCGGAGACGGCTCAAAAATAGGCTTTGGCTTTGAACTGGTGGACAGTGAGGATTATCCGATGGACGGTACCCGTGTGGAGCTGGTGGGTGTCATCGCTCCCGGCGGCTCCATGGAGAATTCACGGATCCTGTATGTCCTGCCGGAAAACATGACAGTAAAGTAAATTAAAGGGATGCGGCGATGAAAAAAGAGCTCCTGAAGATCATCGCAGGCTTATGTCTGCTTTGCAGCGCAGCGGGATGCGGCAGCGGTAATCATGTAAATCTTCCTGTCGGGGAGAATGCCGTAGAGACAGAACTGGTATCGGAGCCTGCCCCTGTAGAGGAAGAGAAGCCTTCAGAGGAAACCGGGCCGGAAGCGGGCGAAGCAGATGCCGGGCAGCCGGCGGTGACGGTGACGGAGGATGAGGCCGTGCTCCTGGATATTTCCTTTTTCGGGACGAAGGAGGAAGCCATTAAGGCCGCCGGAAGCTCGGTGGTGGATACCATCGAGGTGGAAGAGACCGACAGGGAAAATCCGATGAGCTGGTGTTACATGGTCTATACCGCCCGGCGTGACGGGGTGGAGGTGGAATACCAGAGGGGCTATGACACCGTGACCATGGGGGAACCTGTGGGGGGCTTTTTTCCCACCACGATGGAAAGCTGGAATTCCCTGAACGAGGGAGAGAGCGTGGTGGCCAATGTGAATGTGGAATGGTATCCAGTGTTCCAGCTTGTGGCAACGGACAGCATTTACAAGGGAGCGCTGCCGCTGGGGTGGGACATCAGTCTTTCCCGGGATGAGAATGGGGGGATTCCGGCTCCGGCCTCTCTGACGGCGCTTCTGATCAATGTGCCGATCCCGGTGTATAAGACGATGGAGCATCTGACGGATGGTTTTTCCTCCCCGGACCTGACCTATGGCTATTACAGCGATGTGGAGTATTTTTCCACGGATGAAGAACACAGCGCCTTGAAGAAAAGACTGGATGCTCTGGCAAAGCAGGATCATGACGAGTTTACGGAAGGTCTGGGAATGCTGGGGCTGGAAGCCGGGGAGGCTTATGAAGAGGAGAAGCCGGAGTCATACCGGCTCTATCACAAGGACCGGGATGTGGCGCTTTGCCGGGCGGACGAGGGTGTCTTCAGCTGGGTGGACTACTATACGACCGACCTGGGGGACATCCATTCCCTGTCCGCGCTGGGACATAATCTGGACACGAAGAGCGGCGAGGATCTGAGCCTTGCGGATGTGATCACGGATAAGCAGGCGCTTCAGGATGCGCTTAAGGACCGGTGTGAGCGCTATGGATTTAATGATACTGTGGCAGGTGCAATCTGCGGGCTGACGGAGGAGAGCTTCGCCTCCGGCGACGGGCTCGTAAGCAGCGCATATTATTCCTGGAATATCTGCTATGAGGGTCTCTGGATCCATTTCAATGATTCCCTGCCGCAGGATGTGCTTTCCTTAATCGGAGGCAGAAACGGCATCCTTCTTTCCTTCCGGGAATATCCGGAGCTGGTGCTGAAAAAGTTTACCAATGTGCCGGAGGCTTACTGCTATACGATCGAGCCGGGGGAAAAGCTGAACGAGTATTACGCTTTGGATGTAAACCGGGACGGTGTGTATGAGGAGTTTGCCGTCAGAGAAGATAAGGATGGGAATTCCATCGCCATCGATACGGATATGTCCTGGACGACTTATGACGAAGTGCCGGATGGCGGAGATTTCGATGTGCTGGCGGTGCATACTGCGGCGGATGTGGATTATCTTTATGTCTGCCGGGGGGATGCGGAGGAAGAGGGCAGCATCACCGTTTACAATCTGACGGGAGAAATCTACTATGAGGACGAGGTGAAGGGCAATGTGATCGATATGTATCTCGGCGGGGACCAGGAGAAGGACAGGAGTCATATCTACATGTCAGATCCGCGTCATTTTCTTATGAGCCGCAGGGATGACCGGTTTGGTTCCAATGTCAGCTTTGCTTATCACGGCACGAACCGGGACGGCACGCCCTGGTGCGCGGAGGATTACTACCTTTACGCTTTTGATGATGATTGGAAGGCTTATCCGCTTACCGACATGACCCTTGACCAGGTGAATGAGGAGGGCGAGGTGATTGGCTCCGGGGTGCTGAAGGAGGGGACCCCTGTGCGAAGCTATCGGACCGACGACTGGGAGGCGCTGGATCTGATCGATCAGGAGGGCAATCTCTGGCGTCTGATCACTGAGCCTGCACAGAACGGCTATGGCATTACGATAGACGGGAAAAGCCCGGATGAGCTGTTTGCCGGAACGAACCTGAGATGGGGCTGAGACAGACCACAAAGCGGCATGTATGTAATGCGAATGGGACATTCGCCAAATGACAGGGTTTGAGCTTATCCCTGACCGGAGACAGGGAAAATGGTAAGAGCAAGGCTGAAAACGGATAGAATACTGGCTGCATGGCTTGTCCTTACCGTTATTTTCGACCATGTCCAGCCCTTACTCCATATAGGAGGCCTGGCGAGCTATTCCTATATGCTGCTCACCCTTTTCTGGATGTGGTCACTCAGGAAAGAAATAACGGATCTTCACATCAGGAGCTGTCTCCAGGCCGGAGGCCTGCTCATTATCCTGCTTTTTGTTTTCCGGGTGATCCGATATAATTATGTCACTCCCCTGACCTTCCCCCACAGGCTGATGTGGTACCTGTATTATATTCCGATTCTCGTCATCCCCCTCCTGTCGCTTTCGGTGAGTCTTCGCATCGGGAATAATCATAAGGAAAAAAGAAAGAAAAAACTGATTCCCTTTCTGAGTATTCTCTGTGCGCTGATGATTGCTTTTGTGCTTACGAACGACATCCACAGCATGGCCTTCAGGATATGGTATGAAAACGGCGAGGAGCACAGCAGTGCCATGCCCCTTTATTTCCTGATCATTCTCTGGTATATCGGAATGACGCTGTTTTCCCTGTTTCTTTTGATTGATCAATGCAGGATATCCTTTGCCCGGAAATATCTCTTTATCCCGGCTTTCGTTGAGGGCTTTGCCCTTCTTTTGTGGTTCATCTATTATATCCCCTTTCAGAGCTCCAGCCCCAAAGCCTTCGGCGTAAACTTATATAACATCCAGGAGGTATATCTCCTGTTATTCCTGGGCTTATGGGAAAGCAGCATCCTGATCGGGATTATCCCCTCCCTTTCCCTCGCCCGGGAAAGGGAATGGATAAGGGAGGGCATCTTAAAAAGCGTGGAAGAGGAGCTTTCCGAAGTACGCAGTATCTTCGGCAGGATGTGGAAGCAGGAGGAGGAATCGTTCCGCAAGGAGCTTATCCGTCTATGCTGTCTGGGGGCATATATCAAGCGAAGGGCAAATCTCGAGCTGATTTCCGATGAAAATGGGTGCATCAATGCGGCAGAGCTTTCCCTTGCCATTCGGGAAACCATGGAATACTATTCGCTCTGTAATCTTTCCTCAGGTTATGAGGAATCGGGAAGCGCCCCCGTTTTGTCCCGCCTGATCATTGCCGCCTATGACATTTTCAGGCATATCCTGGATAGCGCTCACAGCGCGTGTTATGTCAGGCTGCAGTCGGATGTGGACGACAGGAAGATCAGCTTTACCATGAAAACAGAGTCCGACATGGAAAACCTCTTTTCGCCAACAGGAGATTTTCAGGATCCTGAAGCAATATTTGTAAACAGTGCTGACCGGGAGATACTGGACCTCTTCGGTGCGGTTTTCAAAACAGAGGTACGGGATGATACCGTCTTTTTCACGATAAGCGCTGCCTGCCCGCTGCAGGGGAGCCTCCTTAAAACCCTGCGGTTAAAATCCGGGCTCCGGCACCAGCTGCCGGCGGACTTATCGGAGATGGCAGGTTATTTATCCCTGGAGGAAAAGGTGCTTGCATCAAAGATCAGGATCCATGACGGCATAGGCAGATGCCTCATCATTTCAAAGCGTTATCTCCTGGATGCCGGTTCAGTGGAAAAGGAAGCGCTTTTCAGGGAATGGGACAGGGCCCTTTCCGAGATCGACAGTATCTCTCCCGGGATTCCCGAAGACCTTCCCGCTGATACGGCCTTCAGTGACTGCCTTAAGCAGGCG
>CAMOOZ010000336.1 GCA_946621895.1 uncultured Lachnospiraceae bacterium
TATTACGGAAGCGTCCTGCAGCTGCTGGCGATCCCGGAAGCACTGGCACTGCTCAGACAGACTGACCAGGAAAGAACTGTTTTCGCACGATCCGCAGAAGCAACCGGGGAAACCGCAGCCCACCTGCGATCCACAGAAGCAATCGGCGAAAACACTGCCCACCTGCAGCCGGCAGAGGCAACCGCCGAAAGCACCATTCACCTGCGATCCGCAGAGGCAACCCCGCGCCATGCGGCTTCTTCGGATCATCGGGCCATCCCTGCGGAAACCGGCTGCAGCCGCAGCCCGGGGATCAGGATCGGTTTCCGGGCCGTGCTCTGCGGGGTTCTTCTTTTCGGCCTGGTCTATTTCGGCCTGTTTCTGAGGGAAGCCGGTTCGGAGGAGCTTGGCCTTTTGCCCTATCGGAGCATCCTTTTTGAGGAGCCGAGAAGCTATGAGGGCACCTGGGAATGACAATTACCTTCGATAATTCGTGCGATCCGCCGGAGGCTCTGAGAAAACGCTGTTTTGATCAGTGTTTCCGTAGAATATCGGACAGGAAACAGGCGGCATCATGAAATTTACAGTCATCATCGTCTGCAAGGACGGCGGAGAAAAACTAAGGAGCACGGCGGAAAGCGCCCTGCGCCAGGACTATCCCGATCTTGAGGTGCTGGTGAAGGATGCCTGTTCTGCGATCGATCCACGGGTCATTCTGCGGGATTCCGATCATCAAAGGACTTCGGATGATCCCCGCCTGCGGATCGAGGTCTCGCCGGATCAGGGCATCTATAACGGGATGAATCAGGCCATATCCATTGCAAGGGGCGATTATCTGATCTTCTTAAACTGTGGAGACCTGTTTGCGGATGAAAAGGTGCTCTCCCATACCGCTGCCTTCCTGAAGGCACATCCGGGGACCCGTCTCGCCTACGGCGACAGGATCAACGCGCTGAGCGGCCACAGGGAATATTCTCCCGGGAGGATCACTCCCTTTGTGCTGTTCCGCGGCATTCCCTGCCACCAGTCCTGTTTCTATCATAAAAGCCTGTTTGCGGAAAAGGGGTATAACACGGCCTTCAGGATCCGGGCGGATCAGGAGCATTTTTTCCGGAGCTATCATACACTGAGGAAAGCACTCGCCGGCGGTGAGAAGGACATGCCGATCCTTCCGATGCACTTTCCCGTATGCATCTATGAGGGCGGCGGTTTCTCCGAGGAGAAGAAAAATCAGGCGCTTTCCGAAAAAGAGCACAGGGAGATCTGCAGAAGATATCTGAGCCTTCCGCAGCGCATTCTCTGCCGGCCCTATCTTATCCTGACGCTGCAGCCGCTGAGAAAAAAGATCGCGGAAAGCAAACAGCTGGGGGGCGCCTACCAGAGGCTGAAAAAACGGCTGCAAAGATAAGCAGCCGGGAAGCCGGAAAAGCTGCAGGCCAATCCGGTGAGATCGAAGGAAAACAAGAAGGGCAGAAAGCAGACGATCAGCGTAAGCTGTTTTTTGCAGGGGAATAGAATGGAAGTGAAAAGAGAGAAAAAGGCCTGAGGATGTCAGGAAAGAAAATGGAGAGGTCTCGGAAATGAAAAGAAGGATCCTTCTGGTCTGCGCCTTTATGCCTGCCATGCTGGCGGAAAGTCTGAAAAAGGAAGCCTCTGTCAAGGAAGGCTGGGCGGATGCGGCGGTAAGCATGCTCTTAAAGGAACCCTCTCTTGAGGTGTCCCTTGCCTTCGCCGTTTCCCCGAAGGAAGAGCAGAAACAGGGACGGACGGGAAACCTGAACTGGTACACCTTTCCGGAGGATTTCGGAAGGCTGGAGGAATATCCGCTGGCGCTGGAGAAAAGGGCGCTGGAGATCGTGAAGGCCGCCGTTCCGGAGCTTGTCCATCTTTTCGGCACGGAATATCCGCACTGCCTGGCCTTTGCCAGGGCATTTCCTCATCCGGCAAGACTGTTGGTAAGCCTGCAGGGGATCATGGCGGAATGTGCCTCGCATTATCGGGCCGGACTTCCGGACAGCGTCTGGAACGCAGTGTCCTTCCGGGATTTCCTGAAAAAGGACTCCCTGGTCAGGCAGCAGGAAAAGTTTGCAAAAAGAGCGGAGATGGAATGGGAGACCTTATCCCTCTGCGGCCATGCGGCAGGCAGGACCGCCTTCGACCGGGAAGCGGTTTTGAAGATAGCGCCGCGGATCCGTTACCATCATCTGGGGGAAACCCTGCGCGCCGTATTTTACGCTGCGGACGCTGCCGGAAAATCATCATTTCTTCCGTATTCCATCTTTCTTTCCCAGGGCAATTATCCGTTAAAGGGCGCCCACCGCCTGCTGGAGGCGCTTCCGGAGCTGATCGCGCGCTTTCCGGAGACCAAAGTCACGATCGCGGGGGATAAGATCACGGCAGCAGGCAGCCTGAAGGAGCGCTTAAAGCTCTCCGCCTATGGAAAATACCTGCTTGCGCTTTCCGTGAAATGCCCGGGGAAGGTCTGTTTCACAGGGAAGCTCTCCGCGGAGGAAATGAAAAAGGAAATGCAAAGAAGCCATGTGTTTCTCGTGCCGTCCTCCATCGAAAACTCCTCGAATTCCCTGGGGGAAGCCATGCTGCTTGGCGTCCCGGCCGTCTGCGCGAGGGTCGGCGGACTGCCGGATATGGCGGAGGAAGGAAAGGAAGCGCTTTTCTACGATTTTGACAGGCCGGAGGAAATGATCGATGCCATCGGAAGACTGTTCGCGGAGCCGGCGCTTTGCGCACAGATCGGTGATGCGGCGAAAAAACGTGCGGCGGAGAGCTTTGACCCGGAGAAAAACAGACAGGAGCTGCTCTCGCTTTACCGTGTGCTTTATGCCTCCAATCGATAACCGACGGATGGATGCACGGAAAAGCTTTCAGGCATTCGGTGTTTTGAAATCAGCAGCTTGCAATCCGAAAATCCCTGTGTTATAATCCATACAATTCATAGGGAATTAGTAGGTTATTGACTCGCCCTGCGTTGAGTATAACATTGGAAACTGCGTAGTCGTACACAAAAAGGAGGTTTACCATGGCAGAAAAGAAATTACATTTTGAAACCCTGCAGCTTCATGTAGGTCAGGAGCAGGCGGATCCGGCATCGGACGCCAGGGCGGTGCCCATTTATGCCACGACCTCCTATGTGTTTCACAATTCGCAGCATGCGGCGGACCGCTTCAGCTTAAAGGACGCCGGGAATATCTACGGGCGGCTGACCAATTCCACCCAGGATGTGTTTGAAAAAAGGATCGCGGCGCTGGAGGGCGGCGCGGCGGCGCTTGCCACGGCCTCGGGCGCGGCGGCCATCACCTATATCGTGCAGGCGCTGGCCGGGCAGGGGGAAAATATTGTTTCCGCGGAAACGATCTACGGCGGCAGCTACAACCTTTTTGCTCACACGCTTCCCCGTTACGGGATCACGACAAAATTCGCGAACCCCTATGAGGAAGGCTCCTTTGAAAAACTGATCGATGAAAACACAAAGGCGATCTATGCAGAGACGCTTGGCAACCCGAACTCCAATGTGATCGATATCGAGGCGCTGGCGAAGATCGCCCATGCCCACGGGATCCCGCTGGTGATCGACTCCACCTTCGCGACGCCCTATCTGCTGCGACCCATCGAGCATGGCGCGGACATCGTGGTACACAGCGCCACGAAATTCATCGGCGGCCACGGCACTGCCATCGGCGGCGTGATCATCGATGGGGGCACCTTTGACTGGAAAGGATCCGGGAAATACCCCTGGATCTCGGAGCCCAACCCGTCGTATCACGGCGTCAGCTTCGCGGACGCCGCAGGGCCTGCCGCATTTGTGACCTATATTCGGGCGATCCTGCTTCGGGATATGGGCGCCTGCATCTCGCCCTTCCATGCCTTCATTTTCCTGCAGGGATTGGAAACCCTCTCCCTGCGCGTGGAGCGGCATGTGGAAAACGCGTTGAAGATCGTGGACTATCTGCATAAGCACCCCCAGGTGGAGGCAGTGCATCATCCTTCCCTGGAAAGCGAACCCACCCACGGGCTCTATCAGAAGTATTTCCCGAATGGCGCCGGTTCCATCTTCACCTTTGAGATCAAGGGCGGGAGAAAGGAAGCCATGGATTTCATCGACCATCTGCGGATCTTCTCCCTGCTGGCCAATGTGGCGGATGTGAAATCCCTGGTCATCCACCCCGCCTCCACGACCCACTCCCAGCTGACCGACGAGGAGCTTCTGGAGCAGGACATCCGTCCGAACACGATCCGCCTCTCCATCGGGACAGAGCACATCGACGATCTGATCGACGCGCTTGACGAGGCCTTCGCCGCGGTGAAGTAAGGAAAAACAATGAGCCAAGCGGACGCAAATGCCATGCTTGCATAACCTCTGCCTTTGGCAGAGCCAGGCATTTGCAGACATTTGGCGA
>CAMOOZ010000337.1 GCA_946621895.1 uncultured Lachnospiraceae bacterium
AACAGCTCTTAAGCGCTCAGAGGGAATGAGCGCAAGGGTCAGGGGGCTTCGCTTCTCGGTGATGTCCAATTTTTCCAGATACTGGGACGGCGGCATGATCGGCACGGTCACGCTGACGGATGAGGGGATCGAATTCCGCGATTTCAACGATGAGGGTTTTCTCAGCGCCGATGGGGGCAGCAGGGTCTTTATCCGGGATGAACGGGTAGAGGAGATCTTTCCCTGTCTGAATGAAGCGGGAAGCGAAGCACCGTCTGAGCTGGCCGGCCTGTGGACGCTTTCCGGCAGCGCGCAGAGGGTGTGCCTGGAATTTGAGGGGGGTGATCTGACCATCTGGAAAAAGTCCCCGGATCAGGAGGTGTTCTATGCCAGGGGCGGGTGCAGCTTCGATCAGGGCAGCTTTTCCGGCACCTTCAGCACACTGGACAGCGGGGGCATGCCCTTTGCGGCGGAGGCGGATTATCAGGCCAAAGACGGGAAGCTTTTCATCACCTTTTCCGGGGAAGGCCTGCCGGAGGAGCTTCAGGGCAGGACGGAATTTGTACGGATGGAGGAAAGGGACATTCCCATGGTGTCGGCCGATGAGGCAGATCCGGACCCGTCGGTGTTTGTTTCCCGGACGAAGAGTTTTTCGGAGGGACTTGCATCCGGCAGGCTTTTATGATAAAATGCGGCTCGGTTTGTGTTTTTGGTCTGTTGTATTTGCTGATCATGAGTTTAGTGTGAGGTGATTGAAATGCGTATTGCGCTGACTGTTTTGTACATTCTGATCTGTGTGGCTCTGGTGATTTTGGTGCTGATGCAGGAAGGGAAATCCGCCGGCCTCGGAGCGATCAGCGGTGCTGCCGAGACTTACTGGGGAAAGAATAAAGGCCGTTCGATGGAGGGAGCGCTGGTCAGATTTACGAAGATTCTGGCATTCTTATTCATCGTGCTGGCGGCCGTGCTGAATCTGCGATTGTTCTGAATCGCTGCTTTCAGGATATCTGTTCAGCGCACCGGCCGGAGTCCATTCGGGTTGGCCGGGTGAAGGAGCTTTCGACGGGGCGGTTAATTCCGCCCCGTTTCTGTCCTGAGACAGGAGAGCGTGCACCGCGGGCGCACGGGCGACGGCAGATGTACATCGGGCGGACAGCGTCATATCCGCCGATCCGGCTGCGATGGCAGGAATGAGCGCTGCCTGCCGGGCTCGGCGAAAGAGAGAGGTTTCGTGAAGACGGTATACACAGGCACATTTCTCGCGCATCCGAAGGGCTTTGGCTTTGTCCGGGTGGAAGGCCTTGAGGAGGACATTTTCATCCATGGCAAGCGCAGACACCATGCCTTTCATGAGGACCTGGTAGAGGTCAGGATCCTGCCGGATGATCCCCCAGAGAGGAAGGGAAGGGGAAAAGGGAAAAAGAACCTGCATCATCAGGCGCAGACGGAAAAGAAGGGCCGGAAACGGCTGGAGGGGGAAGTGATGCGCGTGCTTTCCCACCATATCACCGCTGTGGTGGGCACCTATTTTTCCGCAGGGAAAAAGGGCGGTTTTCTGCTTTCCGACAACCAGAGGCTTCCGGAGCAGTTTAAGGTGCCGAAGGGGATGGCGGGAAGGGCGAAAAGCGGGGATAAGGCTGTGCTCGAGATCACCGATTACGGAGCAGGCCGTCTTCCCGAGGGCAGGATCTCGGAGATCCTCGGAATGGAAGGGGAGCCCGGCGTGGACATCCTTTCCATTGCCAGGAGCATGGGACTGCATACCGATTTCCCGGAAAAGGTGATCGCTCAGGCCGACCGGCTGAACAGGCCGGTGACCTCGATGGATATCAGCGGCAGGCGGGATTTCAGAGATCTGCTTACGATCACGATCGACGGAGAGCATTCCAGAGATTTCGATGATGCGGTGAGCCTTGAGCCCCTGGGAGAGGATTATCTGCTGGGCGTGCATATCGCGGATGTGTCCAATTATGTCCAGGAGGGCTCAGCGCTGGATATTGAGGCGAAAAAACGCGGCAACAGCGCCTATCTGATCAATGTGGTCCTTCCGATGCTGCCGGAGAGCCTTTCCAACGGGATCTGTTCGTTAAATCAGGGGGAGGACCGCCTGACCCTGAGCTGCGTGATGCGGGTCAGCAGGGAAGGGGAGATCACGGATCATGAAATCTGTGAGTCCGTGATCAGAAGCAGCCACCGGATGACCTACACGGAGGTGCAGAGGCTCCTGACGGATAAAAAGGCGGCAAAGGAGTGTGAACCGGAGCTTCTGCAGCTGCTCAAAGGTTTACATAAAGTATCAAAGGCCATCAGAAGAAACCGGATCAGGCGTGGCGCCATCGATTTTGATTTCCCGGAATCCGAGATCACGCTGGATGATAAGGGACAGCCGGTGTCCATTCAGGCAAGGCAGGCCAATGATGCCACAAGACTGATCGAGGACTGCATGCTTTCCGCGAATGAAACCGTGGCGAGGCATTTTTCCGCGCTGGGCATCCCGATGATCTATCGCAATCACGGGCTTCCGGATCCGGAAAGGGTGGCTGAGCTGCTGGAGCTGCTGAGAAGCCTCGGCGTGTCCTTTCGCGCATCAAAAGCCGGGATCACGCCGCGGGATGTGCAGCGGCTCTTAAAAAAGGTAAAGGGGCGTCCGGAGGAGGCGCTCGTGTCCATGCTGACTTTGCGGAGCATGCAGCGGGCGGCCTACGGGGAGAAAAATGCCGGACATTTTGGCCTGGCGGCCCCGTATTATCTGCATTTTACCTCACCGATCCGCCGTTATCCCGATCTTCTCGTGCACCGGATCATCCGCCATGTGCTGAGGGGCAGGATGAATGAGGACAGGCGGGTGCATTATGAGGATCTTCTCCATGGAACGGCAGAGCACTGCTCCGTCACGGAACGGGCCGCTGAGGAAGCGGAAAGGGAATGTGAAAAGCTGAAAAAGGCGGAGTATATCGGAGAGCACCTTGGCGAGGTTTTCTCCGGAAGAGTCTCCGGCATGCTGGAAAACGGCTTTTATGTGGAGCTTCCCAATACGATCGAGGGCTATGTGCCCATTCTCAGCATGGAGGATGACCGCTATGTTTTCCTGAAGGAAAGCTATGAGATCAGAGGGGAGAGGACGGGCACGGCCATCCGGATCGGCGATGAGGTCAGTGTGATGGCCGTGTCGGTCAATCCCTTTGCAAGGACGATCGATTTTGCGCTTGTGCGGGAGAAAACGCCGGAGGAAAAGACCCATCGCGCCGGCCGGCATGGCAGCACAAAAGCACGGCGGGGGAAACCCGCGGTTTCTTGACATAAACAGGCGTGTTCAGTATAGTTTACGATATGGGCACGACAATTGTAATGTTTGCTTACTGCAGATAAAGGAGTGATATCTTGGACCCCGATATAGGTGATGCAATACAAATCCTCATTCTGTTTGTTCTTCTTTTCCTTTCCGCCTTTTTTTCTTCCGCGGAAACGGCTTTTACGACGGTAAACCGTGTGCGGCTGCGAAGCCTTTCCGAGGAAGGCGATCCGAAGGCGGGAAATGTGCTGAAGGTGCTGGAGGATCACTCCCGCATGCTGACGGCGATCCTGATCGGCAATAATATCGTCAATCTCTCCGCCTCCGCACTGGCCACCTCCCTTGTGCTGGCCCATTTCAGCAGTGTCTTTGTGGGTGTCTCCACTTTTATCCTGACCGTTTTGATCCTGATCTTCGGCGAGATCGTGCCAAAGCGCCTGGCTGCCGCCCATGCGGAGGAGTTCTGCATAAAGCATGCAGGCGTGGTGCGGCTGTATATCCTGCTGGCGACTCCGCTTTGCTGGGTGGCCAATGCGCTTTCCGCCCTGTTCCTCAGGCTGATCCACGCGGAGGCGGGAGATCCGTATTCCGCGATGACGGAGGAGGATCTGAAGACCTATGTGGATGTGGGCCATGAGGACGGCGCCATCGAATCGGATGAGCGGGAGCTGATCTACAATGTCTTTGATTTTTCCGATGCCGCGGCAAAGGATGTGATGATCCCCAGAGTGGATATGGTGACCGCGCCAATGTCCGCCCGGTATAAGGATCTGATGGAGATCTTCCGGGAAAACATGTACACCAGGATCCCCGTTTATGATGAGGATCCGGATAAGATCGTGGGGCTCGTGAATGTCAAGGATTTTCTGCTGGTGGAGGATACGGAGCGCTTTGTCCTGAAGGATATCCTGCGGGAAGCGCACTATACCCATGAGTTCAAAAAGATAGACGATCTGCTGACGGAGATGCGCGAAAAGGCCGTGAATGTCTGCTTTGTATTAAACGAGTACGGCGCCACCGGGGGCATGATCACAATGGAGGACCTGCTGGAGGAGCTGGTGGGTGAGCTTCGGGACGAGTATGATCATGATGAGGATGAGCTGATCCATAAGATCTATGAAAACCAGTATCTCATCGCATCCGGGATGAAGCTGGATGACATTAATGATGCGCTGGGCACTGATTTCGACTCCGAGCATTTTGATTCCCTTGGCGGTATCATCATCGAGCAGCTGGACCGGATCCCGGAGGACGGCGACAGCGTGACGCTTCCGAACGGCACCCAGTTAAAGGTCTGCGGGGTAAGGGATAACCGGATCGAAAAGGTGCTTCTGATCCTGCCGGAGAAAGAGCAGGAGGAGGAACAGAAAAAGCCGGAGGAATAGTCAGGCGTTACAAAAAACACTTGCAAAACACTTCGGGCTGTGCGATAATACGATTGCACACAATTGAAAAGCGCAAAATAAAAGGAGGCACGATCGATGTTTTACGATTACAGGATAACCACGGGAAAGGGTGAGGAGCTGGATCTGGCGACCTTAAAGGGCAAGGTGGTCATGGTGGTGAACACGGCCACGGGCTGCGGCTTCACGCCCCAGTATGCGCCCATTGAGCAGATGTACAAGGATTACCACGATAAGGGACTGGAGATTCTGGACATTCCCTGCAATCAGTTCGGTGCGCAGGCGCCCGGCTCGGATGAGGAGATCCATGAATTCTGCACGCTGCACTACAACACGACCTTTCCGCAGATGAAGAAGGCGGATGTGAACGGGGAAAACGAGCTGCCGCTCTACACCTGGCTGAAGGCGGAAAAAGGCTTTGAAGGCTTTGATCAGCATGAGCTGAAGGGGCTGCTGGAGCAGATGTTTGCGAAGAATGATCCGGACTGGGACAAGAAGCCGGACATCAAATGGAATTTTACAAAATTTATTGTGGACAGAGAAGGAAAGGTCGTGGCCAGGTTTGAGCCCACGGCGGACATGGCAAAGGTGGAGGAGTGCGTCAAGGCGCTGCTGTAAAGAAATTGATGTACATATTTTTACTACCTGGATCCGCCGGTTGGATGTATAATGTAGCACATGAAAACGAATAAAAACCAGAAAAAACCCGGCTTCACATTCATCCGGGCAGCGGCTCTTGCGCTCGGGGCCTTCCTGCTCCTTGCGCTTCCCCTGTCCTCACGGGCCGATTTCGGGGATTTTTCCGGCGACACGGACTATGGCAGCGACTGGGACAGCGGAGACGACTGGGGAAGCAGCTGGGACAGCGATGATGACTGGGGAAGCAGCTGGGGCAGCAGCTATGACGATGATCATTCCTATGGCTATTCCGACAACTATTCTGATGATCCGGGCGGCGATTTGATCTATACGATCATCGGTTTTCTCGCGGCGCTGGGCGTTCCCATTGCCGGGGTGATCTGGTTTGTGATGACGATGATCCGCATGTTTGGCGGCGGAAATAAAAACAGCAGCATGCGCCGTCCTGCAGCCATGCGGCCATCCGGCGCGCAGCGCGCAACAGGCCTTCGTTCGCTTCAGGAGTTTAAGGCGCTTGATCCGCAGTTTGACGAGACGCAGTTCAGGGAGCGGATGGCCAATCTTTATCTGATGATGCAGGAGGAGTGGCATAAGCGGAATATCGAAAGCTTAAGGCCGTATTTCACGGACGCGTTCTATAATCAGAGCCTGCGGCAGATCGAACAGAAGGTAAGGGATAAGCAGACGCCGTGCACGGAGCGCGTGGCTGTGCTCGAGGTGACACCGAGAGGCTTCTATCAGAGCGCCGGCATGGATCACATGGTGGTCACGATCCGCTCCAGGCTGATCGCCTATATCCTGAATGATGAGACGGGCGAGGTGATCTCCGGCGACAGGCACAGAGAGAAGTTCATGGAATATGAATGGGATCTCTGCAGAAAGTCCGGCACGCTCACAGAAGCCGCCGCCGAGGTCAGAAGCATCACCTGTCCGCACTGCGCGGCTGCCCTTGACATCAATCAGACTACGGTCTGTCCTTACTGCGGCAGCGTGGTCACGGTGATCAATGAGGACTGGGCACTGAACAATATCAAGGGGATCTCGCAGCAGACGGCCTGAGGAGCTCAGGAAAAACGAAAGCCGCAGAGAGTTATGTAAACGAAAAAGATCGGCGGGGCAGTTCATAATGGATTGCTTCGCCGATCCTTCTTCATGCGATTATGCTTCGATCAATTTTTGCCGCGGCGGATTATCCGCGATTATCCCAAAGCCAAAGCGCCGATCCTGCCGGCCATTTCGGAGAGGGCGGATTCCGCCTTCCCGCAGCGAAGCCATTGGATGAACACATTATACAGGGCGCCGGCATAAAGATAGGTGCCGGCACGATGCAGAAAATCAGAGCCGGGGTGGGCCACATACTGATCCATATAGCCGTTCATCCGGTCTAACAGCAGGCTTCCCTGGCCGCTTTCCTCGATCTGCAGGATAAACTCAGCATAGCCCTCAAAAAAACGGAAGGTCTCCAGAATATGTTCGAGGGAGTGGAAGGGAGGGGGGTTTTCCCTGCAGTCCACAGCCTGCATATAGGCCTCCACCATTTTGTCGATCTGCTTTTCCAGTAATTCCTCTTTCATACTCTCCTCCATCCTGTTCCATGCGAAGTGAAGAAAACCGCATCATGTAGTTTTC
>CAMOOZ010000338.1 GCA_946621895.1 uncultured Lachnospiraceae bacterium
AAGAAAACGGAAGGCTTTCCGCAGCGATCACAAACAACGGGTCAAAGCCGGAGGACCCCATCAAGGAAGGCGGAGGGCTTTCCTCTGTCCGCCGCCGGATCGAGGATGCCGGTGCTTCGATGGAGCTTCGGCATTCGCCCCGGTTCGCGTTGATCTTACGCTTCGGGAAGTCATGAAGAACACTGCCGCTTTTTTCCTCATCCCGGCGCTGATCGTCTCCGCGTTTCTTTGCAGGGTCCTGGCGGAGAGCGGCATCCTGCCCCTTCCCGGCACCCGCCTGCTGGAGACCCTGCGCATTTTTCTCTATCTGGGCCTTTTTGCCTTCTGGGGTGTTTCCTTAAAAAGACGGATCATGCAGCGGGAAGCCGGCAGGCTCATCGTGCTTGTGCCGATGCTGGAAATCTTCTGGCTGATCGTCCGGGAGCTTCGCTGGCGCTATACGGGGAGCGGGTTCCTCTTCCGCCAGCTCTGGTATGCTTACTATCTGCCGATCCTGTTCATCCCGCCGCTTATTCTGTTTGTCTGCTGGCTGCTCGGAAAGCCGGAGGACGCAAAGCTTCCCCGGAGCATGTATCTGGTGTTAATCCCTGGCCTTGCGATGCTGCCTGTCGTACTGACGAATGACCTGCATCAGTGGGTCTTTGTTTCCCCGTGGCTGGAAACGGGCTATTCCTACGGGCCAGGGTATTTCCTGATCGTTTTCTGGGTGATCTGCCTTGCCGTCTGCGCCCTCGCGGTCATCTTTAAACGACTGGGCCTGCGAAGGGGGACGGACGGCGCGGGCTCCTTAAAACGCCCCCCGGTCTATGCCCCCCTGCTGCCCCTTTTCGCGGAGCTTGTTTACCTTCTGCTCTATGGCATGCGGAATCCGCTGATCATGCGTCTGCTGGGGGATGTGGCGCTGTTTCACTGCCTGATCTTTTCCGCCTTTCTGGAGGCCTGCATCCGCTCGGGGCTGATCCTGACCAACAGCCGCTATCTGGAGCTTTTTACGGCCGCGGAGGGACTGCGGGCAGTGATCACGGACAGCTCAGGCAATGTGCGCTATTCCTCGGGAAACCGCGAAATGCCGGCATGCCCGATCCCGGATCTGTCCGAAACCCGGGACGCCGGAGCCCTGCCGGCCCAGGCTAAAGCTCCCCTGCCGGAATCCGAAGCCTCTGCCTCCGCGGAGGGCCTCCTTCGCTTTTCCCTTCCGGTAAACGGCGGGTTCTGCGTCTGGGAGGAGGATATCTCGGATCTTCTCGCGTTAAGGGATTCCCTGCAGGCCCAGCAGGAGGAGCTGACGGAGCGAAACGAGCTGCTGCGGCTGGAATACGACAGGGAAAAGGAGCACAAAATCATTGAGGAGCAGAACCGCCTTTATGATCTGCTCCAGCGGATGGCGGGAAGCAGGATCGCGCGGATCGATGGCCTGATCAGCCGATTTAAGGACGCGCGCACAAAACGGGAAAAGCGCCTGATCCTTGCCCGCATCGTGGTGTTCTGCAGCTTCATCAAAAGGCGCCGGGATTTTCTGCTCTCCTCCTATGCGCTGCCGCAGCTTCCCGTGGAGAGCCTTAAGGCCGCGCTGGCGGAGTCCTTTCGGGCACTTTCCCTGCTGGAGATCAGGGGCGGGTATCTGGTGGACACGGGAAATGAGCTGGCGGAGGGAAAACTCCTGGTGCTGGCCTATGATTTTTTTGAGGATGTGATGGAAACAGTGCTGGAGCAGGCCCGTTTTTTCAATGTAAGAGTTGCCCGGATAAACGGGGAGCTTCGCTGCGGGATCCTGACGGACTGCGCTCCCGCCGCCGGGGAAGCACTCCGCGCAAAATACCCGGCGCTGCAGCTCATCACGGAGGAGGATGAAGGCGCGGAGTACATCCTGCCTTTGCAGTAAGGCGTAATTCCCATTCAGCATGGAGGTTATGATGAAAAACAGACCGACAGGAGCCCTCATCGTGGAGGACAATCTTTTCATGCAGGAGCATCTTGCCGCAATGCTGGAGGCGGATCCCCGCTTTTTCCTTGCCGCGAGGCTGCGGGACGCCTTCGAGGCGGAGGTGCTCTGCAAACGGGGCGGCATCGGGCTTGTGCTGATGGATGTGCAGACGCTGCACAATCATTCCGGCCTTGCCGCGGGCAGGCGCATCAAAGAGAGCAGCCAGGACACAAAGGTGGTCATCGTGACCTCGCTGA
Source organism: uncultured Lachnospiraceae bacterium (assembly GCA_946621895.1). The sequence continues at coordinate 2,182 of CAMOOZ010000338.1, forward strand.
TCGATCCGGATATCCTCTCCGGCGCAAAATCAGGGGCCGCGGACTCCCTCTGGTATAAGGACCACGGAAATGAGGAGCTGATGGAGGTGATCTTAAAAACACTGCAGGGGGAGCATATCTTTCCGGATTATTCCCCAAGCGTGGAGCTAAAGGAAATGTTTTCCGGTGATATCTCCCCCCGTCAGATAGATATCCTGCGGCGCTTCATCCTCGGCATGACCTATGAGGAGATCGCAAAGGAGCTTAAGCTCACGAAAAGCGGCGTCCGCTGGAATCTGGATCAGATCGTGGAAAAGGGCGGGTTTGCAAATAAGCATGAGCTGCTGGCCGCCGTGATCGAAAACAAGCTGATCGTGACCACGCTGAAGGAATAGCCCGGAGCTTTCATCCGTTCATTGCTCATATGAACAAAGCGGTTTTTTCTGTATTTATTTCGTTTCCTCTATATTCCCTTGTTTCATTCTGTTTCCTTCCCAAAAAACGGAAGAATCCGAAAAAATAAAGTCACTCACGCCGTGATTTTGTGCTACAATAGCTTTTTGTGTCATAAAACTCATAAAGGAGGAAAAAAGAGGAGTGGAGAAGAAGAAAAAACGGTTTTTTGACGGTGTAAAAACAAAGCTGATCGCGGCAATGCTGCTTTCCGTGATCATCCCCGTGGCCATTACGACATGCATCAGCCTTTTCAGCGCAATGGGCACCGCCACGGAGAACATGGACGCGATGAACACGGCCCAGGTGAACCTGGTGGAGCATGACTTCGCGGAGATCGTGGAGGTGAACAAGATCGCGATCGAGAGCGTGGCAAGAAGCAGCGCCACCCAGGAGCTGCTCCGGACAGTCCGGGACGGCGGAAAGAAGGTCACGGAGCTTGTGGACGACGGAACAGGCAATATGGTCCCGACTGAAAAGATCGTCGAGGGAACGCTGGAGCAGGACAAGCAGGAGGTGCTGGAATGGCTGACGGATCTGGACGCGGCCATCGGGGACGGCAACGCCCTGATCGTCTCGGATGCCGAAGGACATCAGATCATCCGGACCCAGGGAGAATGCGTGGATATCGCGGACAGGGAATATTACATCCGGGCCACGCAGGATAAAAAATTCTATGCATCTGACATTTCCATTTCCCGGTCCACGGGGCAGCGGATCTGCACCTTTATCGTCCCCGTGTTTGACAAGGACGGATCCACCGTCATCGGAACGGTCCAGCGGAATTATGACCTGGCGGATTTCCATACACTGGTGGC
>CAMOOZ010000339.1 GCA_946621895.1 uncultured Lachnospiraceae bacterium
CCTTCGGGAGCACCGGATCAAACACATACTTCCGGATATCCTGATGGATCTGCTCCTGCGACACATCCTCGTCATGCTGGGTGGAAAGCACCACAGCCTCCAGGCGGACAGGCCTGCCCTCCTCATCATATTCCACGGAGACCTGGCTCTTGCCGTCCGGCCGCAGATAGGAAAGGGTTCCGTCCTTTCGCACCTTCGTCAGCTGCAGCGCCAGCTTATGCGCCAGCGAGATCGGGTAGGGCATATACTCCTCCGTCTCATCCGTGGCATAGCCGAACATCATGCCCTGATCGCCGGCGCCGGTGTCCAGATCATCCCTGATCGATCCGTCTCTCGCCTCCAGCGCCTTGTCCACGCCCATGGCGATATCCGCGCTCTGCTGATCCAGCGCCACCATGACCGCGCAGGTATTGCCGTCAAAGCCGGTCTTCGCGTCATCATAACCGATCTCGTTGATCGTTTTGCGCACGATCGCCGGCACATCCAGATGCGCCTTCGTGGTGATCTCCCCCGTGACCAGCGCAAAGCCCGTGCATACGGCGGTCTCGCAGGCCACGCGGCTCATCGGGTCCTCCTTAAGGCAGGCATCCAGCACTGCGTCGGAGATCGCGTCACAGACCTTGTCGGGATGTCCCTCCGTGACGGATTCAGAAGTAAACAGTCTTTTTTCCATTGGTTTCCTTTCCGGTCGCACCGACCTTAGGCGGGACGCGCCTGAAAATGCGGCTTTGAAGGGGAAGCCGGCGGCACATCCTGCTTTCCGCTTGTAATTAGCCTGCTGCCTTGTCCCTGCTGAGGGAGGACTTCTCCTCCACCTTGCGGATCCTGGCTCCCAGACTGCTAAGCTTATGATCAAAATCCTCGTAGCCCCGCTCGATATAGCGGATATCCTCTACGACGGATCTCCCTTCCGCAGCCAAAGCGGCGATCACCAGCGCCGCTCCTGCCCTCAGATCCGGCGCCGTAAGCTCGGCACCGGTATATTTTTCCACGCCGTCGATGACGGCGGAATTGCCTTCCACCTTGATATTTGCCCCCATCCGGGTAAGCTCATCCACATATTTGAAGCGGTTTTCGAAAATGGATTCCGTCACGATGCTGACCCCGCTTGACAGCCCCAGGATCACGGTGATCTGCGGCTGCATGTCCGTGGGAAAGCCGGGATAGGGAAGCGTTTTTACATGGGTATGGCTCAGCCTTTTCGTCGCCACCACCCTGACCGCGTCATCCGATTCCTTCACCTCGCAGCCGATCTCCTTGAGCTTTGCAGAAATGCTCTCCAAATGCTTGGGGATCACATTTTTGACCGTCACATCCCCCTTCGTGGCTGCCGCGGCAAACATATAGGTCCCGGCCTCGATCTGATCCGGGATCACCTGATAAGAGCTGCCATGCAGACGGGAAACGCCCCTGATCCGGATCACATCCGTCCCGGCGCCCTTGATATTGGCTCCCATGCTGTTTAAGAAGTTCGCGATATCCACGACATGAGGCTCCTTGGCGGCGTTTTCGATGATCGTCTTGCCCTCCGCCATCACGGAGGCCAGCATGATATTGATCGTGGCGCCCACCGTGACCATATCCAGATAAATATGGTTCGCGGTCAGCTTTTCCGCCTTTGCCACCACATTGCCGTGGCGGATATTCACCTCGGCGCCCAGCGCCCTAAAGCCCTTTAAGTGCTGGTCGATCGGCCTTGAACCGATATTGCAGCCCCCGGGCAGCGCGACCTCCGCCTCCCGGTATTTGCCGAGCAAAGCGCCCAGAAGATAATAGGAGGCCCTGATCTTTTTCACATAATCATTAGCAATGACTTTGCTTTTGATCCTCCCGCCGCAGATCAGGACAGTGTGTCTGTCCACCCGTCTGACCCCGGCGCCGATATTCGCAATAGCCTGCAGGAGAATGTTCGTGTCTGCCACATCGGGCATGTTTTCGATCCGGACGACATCGTCCGTGAGAATGGCAGCGGCCAGAATCCCGAGAGCGGCGTTTTTTGCGCCTGATATCTCCACCTCTCCCACCAGAGGCTGCCCGCCGATGATTTCGTATTCTTCCATATGCTGATATCCGTTTAAACGCGGTCTCCCGCTGATCTTTCTCTCGTAAGGTTACTATTCACAGCTTCGCTGCTCATAGCAACATGGTTTTGCCAACCTCGTAAGTGCTTTCGCTACTATAGCATACCCCCCTGTCTTTTGCAATATGTTACAGAAATGTTACATAATTAAGCGCACCTTACGCTCCTTCAGCCTCCGGCAGATCTCCGACAGCGGCAGCCCCATCACATTGTAAAAATCCCCCCGGATCCCCCGGATAAAGGGCGCAAACAGTCCCTGGACGGCATAGGCGCCTGCCTTGTCCCAGGGCTCCGGCGTGGAAAGATACCAGGAAAGCTCACTGTCCTCCAGCGTCTGAAAGCTTACCTCGCTCTCCTCCGCAAAATTGACGGGAAAGTCCCCCTCTTCCCCCGGCATATCCAGATACACCCCGGTCAGCACCTGATGGGTCCTGCCGGAGAGCGCTTCAAGCATCCTCCTGGCGTCCTCCTTATCCTTCGGTTTGCCGAAGGCCTCGCCGTCCAGAAAGACCATCGTGTCCGCGGAGATGATCAGCGTCCTTTCCCCGGGCGCTGCGCAAAGCCTCCCGGCGATCTCCTCTCCCTTCGCCCGGGCCAGTGCCTTTACCGTCTCCTCCGGGCTGCCCGCTTCCGGCTTTTCTTCATTTTGCGGCACCATCACCTCGAACGGCACGCCCAGCAAAGAAAGGATCTCCTTTCTTCTGGGGGAGCCGGAGGCCAGCACGATACGATAATCCGTTTCCATCCTTCCTTTCATGCCATGCCGCGAAGCGGCAGCTTATAAAAATAGCAAACGACAAAGTTCTTTTTACTTTGGCTTTTCCCCCCGCCGGATTCGGGTCGCGAAGCGACATATTTCCTTACCGAATCCGTGCGATACTCCCGGAGGGTTATAGTCAACGACAAAATACTTTTGTCGTTGACTATAATTCCGCAAATGGGTTTCTCTCGCAGGAAAAAGGCAGCTTCACACCGCAGACGGCTGCTTTTTCAGCCGGATGCTCCTGGCCCTGTTCACCATCGCATAAAGCTCCTGCTTTCTCACCATCGCCAGGCTCCCGGGCATATCGTCATCCCGGAAAAAGGCGGAATAACCGTTCTTTTTCAGCCTTTCGCAGAGCTTTTCCAGGCAGTCCGCAAGGGGCGTTCTGCCGTCGAAGACCTTCAGCTGCAGCTCCTTTAAGAGCTGGGCCAGGAGGTTCGTCTGTTCCGGATCGATCAGCTGCTCCACAAAACGGACCTCCACAGACTCATGATTCACGGACACATTATCCGTCCCGCTGGCCCTGACCTTCACCCTGCGGTCCTCCGCAAGCTCCCTGTTGGGCAGCGGGATCCGCGGATCCCGCCTGAAGGAAAGCGCGGGAATATCCGCTGCCGCCTTTCTCTCCGGAAAAAGCTCCGCAAACGCCTTCTTCGCCCTTTCCGTGATATCCCGGGGCACATATTCGTCCATCTGGATCACCCTGTCGGCCTGTCCGAAGAAGGCGCCGGAGGAGCCCGCCACGAGGATGATGGAGATCCCCGCCTCCTTCAGCTCTCCCATCCGCTCGAGGAAGGGAATGATCGGCTCCTTGTCCCGATGGACCACCCTCGCCATCAGTTCATCCCGGACGAGAAAGTTTGTGGCCGAGGTATCCTCGTCGATCAGAAAGGTTTTCGCGCCAGCAAGATACGCCTCCACCACGGCCGCTGCCTGGGAGGTGGAGCCGGAGGCATCCTCCGTGTAAAAATCCACCGTGTCCTTTTTGCTGGGAAGATCTCTGATAAACGGGGAAATATCCACATCCATGATACTTCTGCCGTCCTCGGCGCGAAGCTTCGCGGCCGTCTCCTCCGTGATCACATATTCCCTGCCGTCTCCCGGAATATGATCATAGACGCCCCGCTCCAGCGCCTTCAGCAGCGTGGATTTGCCGTGATAGCCGCCCCCCACGATCAGCGTGATCCCCCTGCGGATCCCCATGCCCTTTATCTTCCGTCCGCCGGGGAGGGAAATTTCCACCTCGTCCTCCGAAGGGCTCTTAAAGGGCACCGCGCCCTCCATCGGCGTATCCTTTACGCCGCTTTTCCGGGGAAGGATCGCACCGTTTCCCACAAAGGCCGCAAGGCCCATTTCCGGGAGCGCCCGCCGGATCGCCTCCTGATCGTCCGCAAGGGATACCCACGCGGCAAGGCGTTCCCCCCTGATCGCGGCCTTCGTCAGCGACCTGTCCACGGCGGCGCTCAAATATTCAAAGAGCATCTTCCGCAGCTCTCCGGAGAGCGTGGTCCTGCCGGCCGCGGGAAAGCCCGCGTGAAACCGGAGGGTGATCACTCCCGTTTTCGGATCCAGCTGCAGGGCGGAGCGGTCCAGCACCTCCTGATGGGGAAAGCTCACCCCCAGCACGCCGGATTTTCCGGAGCCGCCGGCCTTTTTGGAATAGTTCTTCAGCTCGGCCGCGAAGCTTCTGAGCAGATAGTCCTGCGTCATGATCCTTCTGTGGGGCGCGTTATAGCGTTCCTCCGGAATGCCGTGCACGGCGGGCGCGACCTCCAGGCGTAAAGAAGAGGGGGCCGCGAAAGGATCCCCCTGTACATGATCGATATGCAGCATATATTTCGGGAAACGGTAGGCGCCCTTCAGGCTTTTGTAGGCCGGATAGGACTTGTGATCCACGCTCCGCAAGAGTTCATCCAGTTTTCTCATCACATCATCTCCTTCACCACCCGTTTGGCTTCCTCCAGCTGATTGTCGTAATGCTCCTCGGAATTATACCGTTCCGTGTCCAGCTCCACCTCGATATCCGGCTCGATCCCCACGCCGTTGATATTCTTTCCGCTGGGCGTAAAATAATTGGAAACGGTCAGCTTCACGGCAGAGCCGTCATTCAGGGTGATGATCTGCTGCACCACGCCCTTGCCGTAGGTCCTGGTGCCCACCAGCGTGCCGATGCCGTAATCCTGCACGGCGCCGGAAAGGATCTCCGAGGCGCTGGCGGAATAGCCGTTTACCAGCACCGCAAGGGGCAGGGAAAAACGGGCCTTCCCGCTGCTCTTATAGTCCCTCACCTCGCCGTATTTATCCTTGGTGGAAACGATCGTCCCCTCCGGCAGGAGCATTTCGGAAATATCGCAGACCGTGTCCAGATTGCCGCCGGGATTGCCGCGCAGATCCAGCACAAGGCCCTTCATCCCCTGCTTTCTCAGGTCCTCCATCGCTTCCTCAAACTGGGTCGTGGTCACATCGTCAAACTCGGTGATCCCGATATAGCCGATGCCGTCCTCCGCATAATACTCCGAGGAAACGGTGGGAGCGGATATCCTTCTGCGCTCCACCTCCACCTTCACCTCGCCGCTGCTTCTGATCAGCGTCAGGGACACCTTGGTGCCCTCCTGTCCCTTGATCCGGGAGACCACCTCCTCCAGCTCCATGCCCTCGGTGTTCGTGCCGTCCACCTCATAGATGATATCGTCCATCAGAAGCCCCGCGGCCTCCGCGGGCGCCCCCTTCATCGTCCCCGCCACCACGGGATAACCCGTGACGGAATCCATGCTCACATAGGCGCCGATGCCGGAATAGATCCCCTGCGTGCCCTCCAGGATCTGATCCAGCTGGGCAGGGGAGTAATAGGTGGAATATTTATCCCCCAGCGCGGAAACGATCCCGCTGTACATCGCCTGCTCCATCGCGCCGGTGTCGATGTCCTCGGAACGGTAGTAATTCGTCTCGATGAGATCCGCAATGATGCCGATCTTCTCATCCGCGCCCTCTCCGGTGAGGGTTTCCAGATCGATCCTTCCCGATGCGTCCGCGCCGGCATTCTCTCCTGCGGCTGTTTCGGCAGGCGTCCCCCGCCTTTCCCCGGCGCCCCGCGCAAGCTGCAGGGTCACAAAGGAGACCAGCAGGGAAAGCGCCACGCCGGAGATCATCCCCGACATAAAGCCCGTCCAGAAGCGGGGCGGGCTTTTCTTTCTTTTGTCCCTGTACAGAAAATCCAGATCGTTATATTGTTCCATGTCTTTCCTTAATGTCCCGAAAGCGCTTTAGCGCTTTCGTTGGCGCTTTGGCGCTTTCGTTGGCGCTTTGGCGCTTTCGTTGGCGCTTTAGCGCTTCCATCAGCGCCCTCCTAGCGTCCTCCCAGATAATTCCAGGGGCTCACATAGCTGCCGTCCTTTCTGACGGAGAAATGCAGGTGATTCCCCGTGGAGCGGCCCGTGGTCCCCACTGCCGCGATCTTCTGCCCCCTGCTGACCTTGGCCCCCTGGGACACATACAGCGCGGAGGCATGCATATAGATCGTGAAGATGCCGTCTCCATGATTGATCATGATATAATTGCCCATCGTATTGGAATAGGAAGCTGCCACCACCTCCCCGTCATAGGCCGCAAGGATCGGAGAGCCTCCGGGGGCGGCAATATCGATGCCATTGTGAAACTGGGGCTTCCCGGTGATCGGGTGGATCCTGTTGCCGTATTCCTCGGAGATCCTGGTCATGGAAGGGGCCGGAAACGCGAACACGCCGCCGTCATATTTGATCCGGTTCTGCTCCTCCTCCAGCCGCTTTCGCTCCGCGGCCACCGCCGCCTCCAGCTGGGAAATGATCGCGTTCTGCTCCGCGATCTGCGCCTCATACTCCCTGATCACGGCCTCCTGATCATTGATATCGCTCTGGTAGGCCGCCATTTCCCGGCCCTTTTCATCGATCAGTTCAGAGACCGCGGCTTCCTCCTCCTGCACCTGCGTTTTCGCCTGCTCGAGGACCTCTTCCTCAGCCTCCAGCGCCTCCTTGCAGGCCTCTACATAG
>CAMOOZ010000340.1 GCA_946621895.1 uncultured Lachnospiraceae bacterium
ACGCCAAAGTAAAAAGAACTTTGTCGTTTGCTATAATTCTGCATCCTGATGCCGCGGAAAAAAACGGTTATGATCCAGGGAACAGCGCATAAAACGATGGGAATCAGAAGGACATACAAAATGAAAAAACGATTATCGATAGCTGTCATATTGCTGATGCTTGTTACATTGGTTTCCTGCAATACGGAATCTCGCGGTGATGACACAGGGACTGGGCCTGTGTCCACACAGCTTATGGAGGATGCCAGGATCAGCTTTCTGGGACCTGAGGGAACTTACACCGAAGAAGCGGCGCTGTTCTTCTTTAATACAGGAAGTCTGCAGCCGAAGGAAACCGTTCCTGATGCGATCCTCGATATCAAAAACGGCAATGCGGATTATGCTGTCATCCCACAGGAGAATACGCTGGGAGGCGCAGTGACAAATTATATCGATGCGCTCATGGCGGAAGAAGATATCTATGTGGTCGGTGAGGTAATCCTGCCGATCAATCAGACCCTGATGGGAGTGCCGGGAGCAACTCTTGAGGATATCAGGACCGTCTGCTCTCATGCACAGGGATTAACGCAGAGCGCGCGGTGGAGAAAAGAAAATCTGCCGGATGCGGCCACACAGGAAATGGACAGCACAGCGGCTGCAGCAAGCTATGTAGCGGAAACCGGGGACAGGACGATCGCGGCTGTTGCGGCTCCGGGAGCGGCAGAGCTTTACGGGCTCTCTGTGCTGGCGGAGAATGTGCAGATCACAGATGCGAACAAGACCCGGTTTTATGTGCTTTCCGCCACCCCGCTGAAAGAGGACGGGAAGAAACAGACAAATGCGGTGTTCGTGGCGAAGTGTGAAGCGAATCGGATCGATGACATTATCGTCGAGCTCCATGACAGCGGCATGGAGCTTGTCACGATCCATGACCGCCCTGAGGGCAGTAAGCTGGGCGCTTACAATTATATCCTGGAGGTCGAGCAGGAGTCAGGGATATCAGACAAGACCATATCGGCGGTCGGGGCCATGCCCGAGGTAAGATGCCTTGGAGCTTTTAATGTGAGGCTGAAATAAATGAATATCGTATTGCATCAGCCCGAGATCCCCGATAACACGGGCAATATCGGAAGAACCTGCATGGCCACGGGCACAAGGCTGCATCTGATCGAGCCCCTGGGCTTTCAGCTCTCTGACAGGGCCTTAAAACGCGCCGGCATGGATTACTGGAAGGCGGTGGACTGCACCCGCTATGTGAATTATGAAGATTTTCTGCAAAGCTGCGCCCCGAAACGCCTCTGGATGCTGACGACCAAAGCAGAGCGGGTGTATACCGAGGCGGATTTTTCTCCCTCGGATTATCTGATGTTCGGCAGGGAGGGCGGAGGGATCCCGGAAGAGCTGCTCCGTGCAGATCCGGAGCATTGTCTGCGGATCCCCATGATGGCGGACGCCAGATCCTTAAACCTCGCGAATTCCGTGGCGATCGTTTTGTTTGAAGCACTCCGGCAGAACGGTTTTCCCGGGCTTTTGCAAAGCAGCTCTTATGATCTCTTCCATCTTATCTCATGAGCGCGTCGGGTGATCTGACTGACCGCCCCGTGCTGCATATCTCTGTCCGCGGGCTGGTGGAATTCCTGCTCCGCTCCGGGAATCTGGATGTCAGGCACCGGGCAAATCCCGAGGAAGCCATGCAGGAGGGCAGCAGGATCCACAAAAAGCTGCAGCAGGAGGGCGGCCCGCGTTACGCTGCGGAGGTGCCCTTAAGCTTTCTCTGGCAGAGGGAAACATATTCCGTCGAGGTGGCGGGAAGGGCCGACGGGATCATCGCGCCGGAGGAAGGAGAGGAGCCGGCGCTTTATACCATCGATGAGATCAAGGGCACCTATCGGAGGCTTTCCCGCTTGAAAGCGCCGGAAACGGTGCACCTGGCCCAGGCGAAATGCTACGGCTTCTTTTATCTTGCCGCACATTGTGGTGAGGAGGAGGCGTCGGACAGCGCCGCAGAAAAACCTATTGCCGCGGATGATCGGAGGGCTGAGGAAACGCTGCGGGAAGAGGACAGCGCCGCAGAAAAACCTATCACCGCGGAAATCCCGGAGGGTGAGGCAGCGCCTCGGGAAAAGCGCCGGGAGCCCGCGCAGGATATGATCCGCATACAGATTACTTATGTAAACCTGGATTCGGAAAGGGTAAGGCGCTTTCAGGAGATCTGGTCCTTTCAGGAGCTTCGGGAATGGTTTCTCGCCCTGATGGGGGAATACGGCAGATGGGCGGATCATCTGATCAAATGGCAGAGGCTTTCAGCCTCCTCCATTGAAGCAATGCATTTTCCCTATCCCTTCAGGGGCGGCCAGAAAACCCTGATGGCCCAGGTCTACCGGACGATCACGGAGGGAAAGCGCCTGTTTGTAGAGGCGCCCACCGGCGTGGGGAAGACCCTTGCCGTGCTTTATCCCGCGATCAAGGCGCTGGCGCAGGGCATGGGCGACAGGATCTTTTATCTCACCGCCAGAACGATCACGGGCAGCGTGGCCAGAGAGACGGTTTCCCTGTTAAATCAGGGAGGGCTTCGCATCAAGGTCCTGACGCTCACCGCAAAGGAAAAGCTCTGCCTGAATGGAGAGGTCAGCTGTAATCCGACAGCCTGTCCTGTGGCAAAGGGACATTTCGACCGGATCAACGAGGCGCTTTTTTCACTGCTTACCGAAGAGGATAACTGGGACCGGGACATGATCACGGCTTATGCCCTGCGCTTTCAGGTCTGTCCCTATGAGCTTTCCCTAGACTTAAGTCTCTTTGCCGGGCTGATCATCTGCGACTATAACTATGCTTTTGATCCCACCGCCCGTCTCAGACGCTTCTTTTCCGCCTCCAAAAAGGGAGCGCCCTTATTTCTTGTGGACGAAGCACATAATCTGGTGGACAGAGGAAGGGAAATGTTCAGCGCTTCCGTCTGCCGTGAGGAGCTGATGGCGGCCAGAAGGCTTGTCAGGGGCGTGCCGGAGCTGTCCGGCCTTGCAAAAGCGCTTCAGAAAACGATCAGCCTCCTGAATGCCTGGGCAAAAAACGGAGAGGGAGAGGAAATGTACCTTGAGCCTTCCTCCCTGGATGCGTTTTTGTCCGCGGTGGATAAATCGGTGAGCGCGCTGGCCTCGCTGCTTGGGCGGGAAGAGGAGGAAGAGGAGGAGGAGGAACAGCAGGGGCAGGCGGATAAGGGCCGGAAGGAGCCGGCAGCTTCCCCCCTGCTTTTGCCTCAGATCAGGGAGTGCCTGCTGCAGGTCTATTTCGGGCTGAGTTTTTTTCTGGAGATTTACGGGCTCCTGGATGAAAAGTACAGGGTCTATGCGCAATATC
>CAMOOZ010000341.1 GCA_946621895.1 uncultured Lachnospiraceae bacterium
AATAGTCCAGATTCCCCGGAGGCTCCTCCTGCTTTTCCAGATGCTTTATCGCAAAGACCAAAGCAGATGCCTGCCGCTCCATTCCCAGAAAATAGATGTCCGGATGCGCGGCCGCCATGGCAAGGATAAAACCGCCCTTGCCCGCGCCCACCTCCAGGCGGATCGGTCTTCCCACAGCTCTTTTCAAAATGTCTTCACCGGGCAGCAATATCCTCGGATGGGATTCCATCAGCGCCTCTGCCCCTGCAATATGTCTCAGTCTCATTCGCTGTCGATAGATTTTTTCGTTCCGCGCATCGCCTGTTACGAATGCGCAAGCCCTCCGATGAGCTCGCGCACATCGCTGATCCCTTCCTCTTCCATGAACTGCTCCAGACCCCGGACGACCGAGGGCGCCGTCATCGGATCATGAAAGCTCATCATCCCGACGGCCACGAGGCTTGCGCCAGCCAGCAGAAATTCTGCCGCGTCCTCCCCCGAAGCGATGCCGCCCATGCCGATGATCGGGAGGGAAACGGCCTTTGCGGCTTCATAAACCATGCGCACGGCAACGGGCCGGATGGCGGGCCCCGAAAGGCCGCCGGTTCCGTTTGCCAGAAGCGGACGCCTTTTCCGGATATCGATCTTCATCCCCGTGATCGTATTGATCAGGGAAACCGCATCCGCCCCGCCGGCCTCCGCGGCCTTCGCCATTTCCCCGATGGAGGTCACATTCGGCGAGAGCTTCACGATCAGCGGTTTGCTTATTCTTTTTTTCACGAGTCCCGTGATCCGCTCCAGCTTGTGAGGATCCGTGCCGAAGGCAATGCCGCCCTCCTTCACATTCGGGCAGGACACATTCAGCTCAAGAAGCGGAACAAATGTTTCGTTTATCCGCTCCGCAACAGCCAGGTACTCCTCTTCCGTATGCCCGCAGAGGTTCACAATCACATTGGTGTCCTGTGTTTTCAGAAATTCCAGGTCGGAGCGGATGAACTCCTCCGCGCCGGGATTCTGCAGGCCGATGGCATTCAGCATCCCGGAGGGGGTCTCCGTCACTCTGGGTGAAGGATTCCCCGCCCATGGGGCAACAGACACGCCCTTCGTCGTGATCCCCCCCAGCAAAGAGAGATCGAAATACTCCGCGTATTCTCTCCCCGAACCGAAGGTGCCGGAGGCCGTGATCACCGGGTTTCTGAATTTGATCCCGCAAAAATCCACACTCAGCTTCATCAGGAAAACACGATCCTTTCCGCCGCAAACACCGGCCCGTCCTTACACACTCTGACCTTTGGCACACCGAAATGCGCTTCTTTTTCTATTGTGTCCGCCATGCAGCCCAGGCAGACACCTTCGCCGCAGGCCATTCGTTCCTCCAGGGAAAGCCAGGCCGGGAGCTGATTCTCCTTTGCGTAAGCCTGCACCGCCTTCAGCATCGGCATGGGGCCGCAGGCATAGAGCACCGTTCCCGGAAGGGGCAGCTCCGGAAGAAGCTCTGTCACAAGCCTTGCGCGGGGGTTATCCCGCTCTTCTCCGGCTCCCTGCACAGGCCTTATCCCGCGGCGCGGGACAGCCTCCTCAGGCGCTTCCACCGCCAGATCCACCTCTCCGTATTCCGCGAATTCATCCGCAAGGAAATACGGCGGCTTTCGGTATCCCAGAAATGTTTTTATGTCAAAGCCCTGCGCATGCAGTTTTTTTGCCAGAAACAGCAGGGGCGGGATCCCGATCCCTCCCCCCAGAAGGATCGGCAGCGCGGCTTTATCCGGCATCGGAAAGCCCTTGCCCTTCGGTGCGGAGAGCCTGATTTCATCCCCGGGCTTTAACGCGGAAAACTCCTTTGTTCCTCCGCCCTGGACGCGGTAAACCAGCCGGAGCTGTCCGCTTCCCGCGCACCCGTCCGACTGATGCACTTCGCGTGTTCCATCCTTTTTCTCAGCCCCCGCCTCACCCTGTCCGTCATAACGCCCGGCTTCGGCCTTATCCTCCCACGCCGATGCGCAGATCGATATCGGCCGCGGCAAAAGCCTTGCGCCGTCCTTCGGATAAACCAACAGAAACTGCCCCGGCTCCGGCAGCGTTTCCGTTTCCGCTTTGATGCGCAGATCAAAGATCCCGTCCGCGATCTCCTTTTGTCCGATCACTTTTCCTGTCATCTTTTAACTCCGATCCGCATTCTTCTGTCCTGTTGAAACAGCATGGCTTCCTGTATCGGAACGATCCGGCAAAACTTAAATTCCCTTTCGCCAGAGAATTTTCCCGCCGCAGATCGTCAGCCTTACCCTTCCGTAGAACTCCCTGCCGAAAAACGGGGAGTTGGAGCTTTTCGACAGGAATTCCTCCAGCCTGTATTTTTCCTCCGGATCAAACAGCGTGATATCCGCATATCCGCCCTCCTTCAGCTCACCCAAAGGAATGCCGTATGCTCTCGCCGGATTCACGGTCATTTTTGCGATCAGCTCCATCAGGCTTAAATACCCCGGCCGGACAAGCTCCGTGATCCCAAGGGAAAGGGCGCTTTCCAGTCCCGTGATCCCGCTGGGCGCCTCCGTAAAGGGGCGGTTCTTTTCCCAGGGCGCGTGAGGCGCGTGATCCGTGGCGATGATGTCGATCACATTTTCCTTTAAGCCCCGAATGATCGCCTCCCTGTCCTCCCTTGTCCGCAGGGGCGGATTCATTTTCGCCAGCGTCCCGAAGCGCCGAACATCCTCTTCTGTCAGCGTGAAATGATGCGGCGTGGCTTCGGCATGCAGACGTCTGTCGGCAGGGCTTATCCCATTCCGGAGCTCTCCCTCTGCAAACCCTGACCGGCTCGGTCCCGTGCTCACTTCGGCGAATTGCTTCTGAAGCCGGTCTCTCTCCGCGCTGTTAACGAATACGCCGCCCTGAAGGCGGTGAACCGTCTCCGCGCTTTCGCCGGAGGAGCCTGTATGAAGCTGCCGGTCTGTCTCCTTCGTTTCGATCCCGCTCCCATTCAGCGCCTGCCGGATCAGCTCCACGCTTTTTGCGGCGGATAAATGCTGAAAATCCACGCTGCAGCCTGTCTCCAGCGCAAGCTTGATGTCCCGCTCCACCATGGACCACTCGGCTTCGGCCATCGCGCCCTCAAGACCCATTTCCGCGGCGATCCGCCCGGCGTTGATCCCCGGCGTCCCGATAAACGCGGGATCCTCCTCATGCAGGGAAATAATTCGGTGAAGGGCGGCAGCCTCCCGCATCCCCTCGCGCAAAAGCTGTGCATCCAGCACCGGGCGGCCATCGTCGGAAAAGGCCGCTGCGCCGGCGGCAGCCAGCTCCTTCAGCGGACTTAAGGCTTCTCCCTTCATCCCCTGCGTCAGCGTCGCGGCGGAAAAGATCCGCAGGCCTGTTTTCCTTCCCTTCTCCAGCACCGCCTGAAGCGTATTCACCTCACTGATCGTCGGCGCCGTGTTGGCCATGCCGACCAGGCCGGTAAACCCGCCCCTTGCGGCGGCATGGGCGGCGGTGACGATCTCCTCCTTCCAGGTCTGTCCCGGTTCTCTGAAGTGCACATGGACATCCACCAGCCCGGGACATGCGCAGAGCCCCCCGCAGGAAAGCTCCTCAGTGCCTTCATGGGCCATCGGGCCGATGCCGGCGATCACACCGTCCTCAATATGTATATCTGTTTCCTCCTCCCGTCCGGAGGCGGGATCGAGGAGCCTTACTTCTCTTAAGCTGAGCCTCATTTTTTATACTTTGCCTCATGACACTTGGTCGCAAACCACATATGGAAAAAGCTATGAATGACGCTGCGTAATGCACTGTTCATCCGCTTCCAGCTGCGCCAGATAGATCTGCATCATCCGTTCCCTCACCATGCTGCCAAGGCCCTTCTGCTCTTCCGCGGAAAGCGCTCTCACATCAATGGGCTTATCGTAGATCAGCGTCACCT
>CAMOOZ010000342.1 GCA_946621895.1 uncultured Lachnospiraceae bacterium
AAACGCCAAAGTAAAAAGAACTTTGTCGTTTGCTATAATATTATACCCCCCTGCAGAGTGGGCATTTCGTACAAAGATGCCTCAGGAGCGCCTCAGCTCCTCCTCCAGCGCCCTGACCACTTCATGATCGACCCGGGCGTCAAATTTTCGCGCAAACATTCCTTCCGATCTGAGGAGCTCCGGAAGATCTTCCATCCTGAAGACATAGGGATTCCCCCGTTTCCAGTCCAGATGCCTGGCGCTTGCCCGATAATCATCCAGAAAGCCGGGAAGGTAGAGCCGTTCCCGGAATTCGGAATCCATGACCATGGACTGCAGCACCATTTCATCCGTACACTGAATAAACGCATAGTGGCGCTTATCCCTCGGATAACGGGCAATAAAATATTCCGCCAGCTCCTGTGTGATGGAAAACCAGTTGGAGCCTCCGTAAATGGTGAAGGAGCAGTTCTTTGTCCGGTCGATATGAAGCCTTCTCTGGATCGCCAGGGAATAGGTCTCCGCTTTGTTCCAGAAGGGATGATCCCTGGTCCTGCCAAGCTTCGGTTCGAAAAAATGATAGACCTGATAGCGGCTGACGATGTCTTTCTGATACTGCTCGGTGCCCAGCTGGACAAACTCCTTTCCCTGATGGGCATCGAAGAATTCATGGATCCGCCTGTTATTCTTTAAGGGCAGGTCCTGCGCGGAAAGCATGTGGTAATAACGGTAAGGCCCTCTTTTCAGCGCCTGCCGCACCAGGGCATGCTCTGCCCGGAAAATGCTTCCTCCTCCCCACCTTACCTTCACCTCGCTGAAGGGATAAAAGCCGGAATGCTTCACCAGCTCCCTGTAATGATCGGGAAGAGGCTCCTTTGTCAGCCTGCTGATATGGAGAAAGATGTCGTTTAACGGATCATCCAGAAGCCTCAGCAGCGTCTCCAGCACCGGCGTATATTCATGGGCGATGATCATGCAGGCATGCTTTTGCGTCATTGCGGGATTTCCTCATAGAGCTGCAGATAGTTTTCATAGCGAAGCCTGGGGATCGCGTTTTCCTTTACCGCTCCCCGCACCGCGCAGTCCGGTTCCTTCCTGTGCGCGCAGTCGGAATAAAAGCATTTTCCGCGGTAGGGTGCAAATTCCGGATAATGGCCTTCCAGCCCCTCCCGCGAGATCCCGGCAAGAAGCAGGCTGGAAAAGCCGGGGGTGTCCAGCAGAAAGCCTTCTCCGATGATCGGAAAAAGCTCCGTATGCCTGGTGGTCTGCTTTCCCCGTTTTGTTTTCCGTGAAAGCTCTCCCACCGCCATCTGCCCCCCTGCGGAAAGGAGATTTACCAGGCTGGATTTGCCTGCCCCCGATGGTCCCGCCAAAATCGTGGTTTTTCCGGCGAGCAGGGCCTTCAGCTCCTGATGCCCCTCTCCCGTCGCATTGCTGGTAAAGAGCAGCGGGCAGCCGCAGCCGGAATAATCCGTCCTGAGGCGCTCCTTATCTCCCGGGGAAAGATCCGCCTTATTAAATGCGATCAGGGAAGGGATGTGCTGCAGGGAAAGAAAGACGAGAAAACGATCCAGCAGGAGAAAGCTGGGATCAGGATCTTTCATTGCAAAAAAAACAAGCGCCTGATCCACATTGGCTGCGAGCGGCCTGACAAGGGCGTTTCTTCTCGGCAGCACGGCTTCGATCTGGCCGCTGTTCTCTATGTCCGTGTCGATGGTCTCGGAAAACTCCACATCATCCCCGACCACGGGCCGGACGCCGTTTAACCTGAAGATCCCTCGGGCACGGCACTGGTAGATCCCGGCATCCTCATGACAGAAAACATAGTAGAAGCCGCCGATGCCGCGGATGATCTTTCCCCTGCGCGTTTTTCCCTGCTCCAAACTTACCCGTTTTCTTCAGCCGTCAGCTCCAGCTGTCTGGTGATCACCTTCGGCACCTGGGTGCCGGGAATGGTCATCAGCTCCCCGGCCTCGTTCATCACAGTGGAATCTGCCGTCACATTCACATAGGACATCGTCAGGGTCAGCGTGGGGTGCGCCACATGAACGAAGTTCACCGCCACCGGAAATGCGCTGGTGGTCGTCTGCAGCAGGGATTCCCTGTCCGGCGTCACGATGGAGAGCGTGATGGCGGTACCCGCCACAAAATCCGGATCCTCAGCCGTTGTCGGCGCTTCGATGGAGCCCTTGAAATAATAGGTCACTGCCTCGGGTCCGAGAGAGACCTTGAGCTCCAGCGTCTGTCCCTCCTCCACGAAGCTTCCCACATCGAAGCTCTGATCGCAGACAAGGCCGGCCTCATATTCATCGCTGTAGACCTCGGTGACCTTGGAAACCGTGATCCCCAGCTCGGCCAGCTCAGCCGTCGCGTTCATTTCGGTCTTTCCCCTGACCTCGGGAACCCTGATCTTAGCCGCCTGGGCGCCGATGGATACCTTGAGCGTAACAGCACTCCCGACAGGTGCCTTGACCCCCGCGGCGGGATCCTGGGAGACAACGCGTCCCGCTTCCACGGAGTCAGAGTTTTCCTCGGAAATGTTCGTCACAAAGCCCAGCTTATCCAGGTCGGTCTTCGCCTGCTCTCTGGTTTTTCCCGTAACATCCGGCAGGGCGATCCCGCTTTCGCCGGCGGAGACCATCAAAACCACGGTGTCCTGCTCTCCCACGGAATCCTGCGCCTTCGGCAGGGAATCCGTCACCGTGCCTTCCGCCTCGGAGGAATCCACATACTGTGTCTCCACATTCGTGATCCCGGCTTCGGAAAGCTTGGCCTTCGCCGTGGTCATATCCATCCCCAGCACATCGGGCATGACATAGGAGGACTCGCCGTTTTCATCGATCACCTCAGCCTCCGGCTCTCCGGAGTCCTCCA